>JBJEGL010000092.1:0-3037 GCA_051875035.1 Candidatus Gastranaerophilaceae bacterium
CTGCAACGATTAAAACCCCTACTGATTGATTCTTATTCATTTATATCCCTCTTGAAATATTGTTAAAGTAATTATAGCATTAATATATTTAATATAAAAATAATTTTATTATTTTGTTAAAATATAGCCCGTTTCATCAGCGGCAACTTGTTCTCTTACACTTGAGTTAAGCATATTAACTACATTTTGTAGTTTTTCTATATCTTCCAGAATTTTTTGCACAAGAACTCTGTTTTGAACATTTTGCCTTGCAAGTTCTGTAAGATAACTTTGAATTGAAGAGACAATATACAGCATAGATTTGCCTGTATCTTTTGAATATTTTATCAAAAAATCAGAAATCATTATAGCCTTTCGTCGGTCTATATAAGGATAATTTGAAAGAGGTTCGATTAAAAATCCATAATCAAAAATTTCTTTGCTAAATCCAGGGACATAAAAAGCTTGAGAACGAGAAACAATTGTAGAAATAATATTTTCAACATTTTCTGTTAAGAATATGAAGCTAACATTTGCAGGCGGTTCTTCTATTGCTTTTAAAAGAGCATTTGCCGTAATATCGCCAAAACATTTGGAGGTTAATCCCATTGGAAACCACCCCTTTTCCGAATTTTTGGGTAAAAGAGTTTTTAAAAATGCAAAATCGGAAATTCTTTGTTTTTCTTCAACCGAAAGTTCTCTGCTTTCTGCATCACAAAAAATAAAAAATCGATGATAATCAGAAGAAACAACTAACTTATCTTTTATTGCATTAATTTGTTTAATTGAGATAACAGACTTAGAATCATCTCCGTCCGGTTTTGAATCGATTTTTGAAACAGTCATAACTTCGGGATGTTCATTAGCCTTTATCCAACGGCAGTTTGGACAGTTACAGTCTATTGTTTTGAGTTCGGTACAGTTTGCCCCTCTTGCAAGCGTTAATGCAAAAAAATATTGAGCTAATACATCAGGACCGTGTAATATTATTGAATTTGGTACTTTATTGTTAATTATCATTGATTCAAAAAAATCAGATAATGACGGATATTTTTTTTTCAATTGTTCAAACATTTTCAAAATCTCCTAAAAGAACTCCTTCAAGAAGATAAGCAGGATTTTGAGTTTTTCCTGTTTTCATTTTAAATTCGGCATCGGTAAGATTATGTTTCAGCATAATTAATTTTTCAAATGAAACATCCTTTATTTTTTCATATAGAAGTTTAACCGGATATTCGGGCATTTTTAAAGCGTCAGAAATAGCTTTTGTTGATTTCTCTTTTTCATACGTTTTTAAATACAAAAGTTTGTGTAAATTCGTATGTAATAGAGCTGTTACTTCAAGCGGGTGACGTTTTTCCAGTACTGCAGAAAGCTGTTTCATTACCGCATTTTTATCTTTTCCGACAATCAAATCCGCTAAAGCAAAAACATCCTCAGTCAAAGAACAATATATGTCAATATCTTCATTTGTTATTTTATTTTTAGGAAAAATAGCCGTTTTTAACTTTTCTAATTCCGAGTCAATCAACCTTAGATTTACACCTAACCGTTCGGTAAGATGATTAATTGTTTTGGAATCAGCTATTAAATCTTTTTCTTTTAATAGGCTTGAAATAAAAGAAATAAAATCTTTATCATAGTCTCTAAATTGTGGAAACTCTTTGACTCTTGAATGATTTGCAATTATTTTATATAATTTTGTTCTGGAATCAATTTTTTTATCATCTTCTCTTGGTATATTACATACAAAAATAATGGTATTTAACTCGGAAACATTTTTTAAAGCATAATCAAGGGAACTTATTTGTTCATCAGAAAACTCTGTTTTTTTATTTTTTGTTTTGAAAAAATAATTTTCGCAATGAACTAAAGACACCGCATTTCCAAACATTAAAGGAGCTGTATTGCAAATTTCAATCAGTTCTTCGGGTAAAGGTGAATAAAAAATTCTAAAATTCATAGTTTTAAAAGCAGGGTCAACAAGTTCATTTTTTAAATGTTCGACCTCTTTAGAAATTCTAAACTCTTCTTTTCCGTAAAAAAACCAAATTGCCATTTATAATCCTTTTAATTTGGTGGTTATAAACAAGATTACACTAAAAAATGTTTTATGTCATCTGACGAAGATGTAAAGTTACTGTAATTTTTATCGTGTTAAAACAAATGTTTAATATTTAAAAATATTTATTTGAGCCTTGAATGTAAAAAAACAAAAAATGGAAAATGATACAAAAATATCAAACAAACAGAAGTATTTATTTTTGTAAACAAAAATTTTATAAATACTAAAGTTTTTTGATTTACACGCGATAAGAATTAATGTAGGTAGGTTTTGGTAAGTGTAAATGTCAAATTGGACAACTAATATTCTTAAAAATGGCACTGAAGCTCAATTAAAGGCTTTAAAGACACTTGGTCAATCTGATTTTAATGCCAAAACTGATAAGTTAGACAAAAAATATAATACAAGTCTTTTTGTTGGTGATTTCAAAAACTTTAAAAATTCATCTTTATCAGAAGTTTGTAATGATAAAGAATTAAAAGCATTATATACTTTACTTGATGCAGACGGTGATCATAATATTTCCGAGGAAGAAATTAAAGTTTTATCTTCTCTTGGTAAAAAAGGTTCCGATAAAAAAGTTGAAAACAGCGATTTAAAAGTATTATTTTCAGATGCTCAAAATTATGTAAATAATACAAAAAAAACAAATGATTCAACTCAAACAAAAGATAAAATTACAACAAAAATAGGCAAAAACGGTACAAAAACTGTTACAAAGGATAAAGCTGACGGAACAAAAATTGTAGTTAAATATGATAAAAACGGCAAGAAAACTTCTTCCGTAAAAACAGATGCAAACGGTGATAAGACAACTACTAAATATGAATATGTTAACGGACATCTTGTTAACTCAAAATCAAAGAAAACGCGTGTTGTAGACGGTAAAAAGGTAACTGTACGTTCTTCTGAAACAAGATATAACAAAGACGGAAAAAAATCCAAAACTGTTACTAAAGATGCAAGCGGAAATATTCTTTCCGAAACAAAATA
>JBJEGL010000093.1:0-11331 GCA_051875035.1 Candidatus Gastranaerophilaceae bacterium
AATGTACCTGTACCAGTCGCAGGGTCAAGTATCTGCACCTTATATATATCTTCCTCAGTCGTTACAGGCATGTCAAAGACCTTACCCCTTACCTTTTTACTTGCATAATAAAGGGTTCTGGTATGCTTGATTGTGGAGTCATCAGCAAGTCCATGAGACAACTTAAATTCATTCTTTAATATGCGGTCAACTGCTGAGACAATAAACCTTACTACTGGCTGAGGTGTATAATAGACCCCTCTCTTTTCCTTATTAACCTTGTCATAGCTCTCTAAGAACGTTTCATAGAAGTGTAGAAAAGGGTCTGACATCTGGTTAGTTCTGCCATAATTCCTAAGCAACTTATTAAGGTCAACCGCCCTAAATATCTCTACAAGGTCATCTACAATCCAGACAAGGCTGTCATCAAGGTTAGCACCTGAAATATAGTCAAATAACTGCCTTAAAAAAGGGTTATTCTTAGAGATAAGTTCTCTGGCTTCCTGTCTTGAAAAATCCTCTAAGGTTGTATCATTCAACCTTGCTACAAACAAGCCATAAGCAATCGTCTGAGCGTACATATCAGCGAATGTATGATTAGTTAAATCATTAAATAATATCTGCTTAAATGCGTTTCTCTGGCTTACTAATGAACTCTCCGAGTCCAATTCAAGAGCATTAATAATAACGTCTCTAATCATAACAGCCTTTTGAGCCATTAAGTTAGCCAGTTGCTTAGGTGATTTGATAGTCTGACCTTGATAGTCGCAGAAGTTCCGTATTGCGTTTATAAGTCGCTGATATTCTTTGTTATAGGTTTTAATCTTACCGCTTGAAAGTTCCGCCACCTTTATAGTGTCAACGTGTTCACCGTTCTTATAAAACCAGAACTCTAAATAATTGGTTAAGATAAGATTGTCTAAACTTGCTTTGTATCTGTCAAGTTGTTCCGTCTTATCAATAGTATCAAGGCTTTTATCTATGTCTTTGGCTTCAATATAGCCGATAGGTATATTTTTCTTCTGTATGATGTAATCAGGTGCACCGCATTTCTGCCGTCTGGGTTCATTGATTGCTTGAACACCTATAACGGTTCTTTCAACAAAGTCCTGTAAATCACCCCTAAAACTATGTTCTGTGGTCTTTCCAGTCTTATATTTCTGAATTACTGCACCTAGATACTTCTCAACCATAAACCGATTATAGCATGAATTTTGAGTTTAATATAATTTGTAAAAATTAATGGAAAGCTGGTAGGTTGGGGTTTCTACCCCAACAATTATATTTATCATTTCATCTGTCACTTTTTCTCAAACTGCAAGTATAATTATATCAAAAATATTTCAATTGTCCTAATAAACAATAATTAAAAAGACTTGAAAATGATTTTTCAAGTCTTTCTAATGGCGGAGAAGGTGGGATTCGAACCCACGATGCAGATTACTCCACATAACACCTTAGCAGGGTGCCGCCTTCAGCCGACTCGGCCACTTCTCCTTTTTGTTTTTTTATCATTGTACCATAAACTTTTTTGCATGCAAACAATACATTTATACTTTCAAATGCTTCTTTATTGACAACATACTTCCTCCGGCTGCAAATCCTATTGCTATTATAAAAAGAGTTAATGTAACTATATTAGTCGCAAGTATTGGATTCGGTACAAAAAAATACTCATGTATTTTTAACAACCATTGCTGAACTGCATTCATAGGCAACAATGCTATCAATGCGGAAATAAATCCATATATTGCTCCTTGTAATATTAACGGTATTTTTATATACCAATTGCTGACTCCCATAAGCCGCATTATCTCTATTTCTTCTTTTTGATTTTGAATTACAAGCTGGATAGTATTATTAATAATAGCTATCGTTAAAATAGCAACAAAAATGACGACAACCAATGTCATTGTATGAACTATTCGATTAAACATCTCCATTTTTTTCGCAATATCAGTTGCATATGCTAAATCTTCAACACCTTGAATAGGTTTAATTTTTTTAAATACTTCACCAATATTTTCCGGTGTATCAACTCTTACATGCAGCGTATCAGGCAAAGGATTTGAAATATCCGCTACATCAAATTCTTTTTTCATAGTACGCCATGCTTGTTCTTTTGTAATTATAGTAACTTTTTCAACATGTTCAAATTCACCGATACGACTCGATAAATGTTCCGGCGAAGCATCGGGTTTTAAATACACGGATATTTCTAACACACTGCCGAATTGTTTAACGAATTCGGTAAGTGACAATGTTGTTCTGAATAATGCACCAAAAATAGTTAAAATTGCAGCCATTGTAGTAATAATTGCAATATTTATCCATCCGGTTCTATATATTCCCTTTAATGTTTCGACAATTATTCTTGATGTTATTCTTAATTCGCCAAGCCAATCTTTTGGAATTCCAGATTTGACTTTTTTCCTGAATTTTATTGATTTATTATCAGTCATATGTGCCTGCCTGAATGTCTCTGACTATTTGACCCTGATCCATTGTAATTACTCTTTTTCTGAAATAATTAACCATAGCATGGTCGTGCGTTGCTATCAAAATTGTAATACCCTTTTGGTTAATTTGCTCTAAAATCTGCATTACTTCCATAGAATTTTTAGGATCCAAATTTCCCGTAGGTTCATCTGCAATCAAGAGCGGAGGACCGTTTACAATAGCTCTTGCAATACTTACACGCTGCTGTTCTCCTCCGGATAACTCTGTTGGTTTTGCTCTCATTTTTCCTGCAAGACCAACAACCTTTAATGCTCCTGTTGTCCTTGCTTCGATTTCTCTGCTGCTCATACCGAGTGTACGGATAACGTATGAAACATTATCAAATACACTCTGGTTTTGCAGTAATTTATAATCTTGAAAAACAATTCCCATACACCTTCTGAGGTTTGGAACTTTATCATCCGGTAACTCGGCAACATTTGTCGAGCCAATCATTACTGTTCCGGAAGTAGGAACTTCTTCTCGATACAAAAGTTTCATCAATGTTGATTTTCCTGCACCGCTTGAACCTGTCAAGAAAACAAATTCTCCCGACATAATATCAAGATTTATATTTTTTAGTGCATAATTATTTTTGTACCGTTTTGTGACGGCTCTCATTTGAATCATTATTTTACAAATCCTTTGATTTTTTCTGCAAGTTTTGCTGCCGTAAATCCATAATAATCCATAAGCTCTGATGCCGTTCCGCTTTGACCGAATACATCATTAGTACCTATTCGCAAAACTTTTACTGGATTTTTTTCACAAAGCGTTTCACAAACCGCTCCGCCTAAACCTCCAATTATTGAATGGTTTTCAACTGTTACAACTTTACCAGTTTTCTTTGATGATTCAACAATTGTTGTTGTATCAAGAGGTTTTACAACAGGTGCATGAATTACTTCAAGGCTTATTCCTTCTTTTGCAAGAATTTCTGCAGCACCTAAAACTTCACAAGTCGTTTCACCGTTTGTGACAACGGTAACATCCTTGCCTTCTTTCATCACAACTGCCTTATGCGGATTGAATTTATATTCTCCTTCAGCAAAAATTACAGGAAGATTTGCCCTTGAAACTCTTACATATACCGGTCCTTTGTACTCGGCAGCCCATTTAATAACTTCTCTGACTTCAGTTGCATCTGCAGGAGAAACAACTGTCATATTAGGAATTGCTCTCATTATGGCAACATCTTCTAACGCCTGATGGCTGGCTCCGTCCTCTCCGACAGTAATACCGCAATGTGTTGCAACTACTTTCACATTGAAATTAGGATAACAAACACCGTTTCTGATTTGTTCCCAAGCTCTGCCTGATGCAAATACCGCAAATGTAGAAACGAAAGGAATTTTCCCCGTAGTAGAAAGACCTACCGCCGTTGTTATTGCATCTTGTTCTGCAATTCCGACATTGAAAAATCTTTCAGGAAAAACCGCTTTAAAATGTTTAGTCATCGTTGAACCTGAAAGGTCACAATCTATAACGACAATGTTTTCATTTGTTTTGCCCAAATCCGCTAATGTTAAGCCGTATTCTCCGCGAGCTGATTTTTTAATTACTTCTGTCATATTACACCTTCCTACTTCAGTTCTTCCAATGCTTGTGCCAATTGTTCATCATTAGGAGCTTTTCCGTGCCAGCCCGCTTGATTTTCCATATAAGAAATACCTTTTCCTTTTATAGTATTTGCAACAATTACAGTTGGTTTGCCTTTTACTTCTTTTGCCTTTTCAAATGCTTCATAAATTGCTTCAATATTGTGACCGTCAATTTCAATTGTATCCCAGCCAAAAGCAGCAAATTTTGCGGCAACATCTCCTACAGCCATTACATCTTCAGTATTACCATCTATTTGAAGTCTGTTTCTGTCAACAACCGCAATAAGGTTATCCAATTTGTAATGAGCTGCATTCATTGCTGCTTCCCATACACTGCCTTCTTGAAGCTCACCATCACCCATCAATGCATATACGTATGAATCTTTTTTATCTAACTTCAAACCTATTGCCATACCGCAGGCAACAGAAAGTCCCTGTCCTAAAGAACCTGTTGAAACTTCAATACCTTTAAGTTTTGTACAGCAAGGATGTCCTTGTAACTTTGTTCCGAATTTTCTGTATTCAAGTAAATCATCTTCCGGAAAATATCCGCAATGAGCCAAAATTGAATATATTGCTGCAGAAGCATGTCCTTTTGAAAGTACACATCTATCTCTGTCTTCAAAATCGGGATTTTTATCCCAATCAGGATACTGCTTCATAACTTTTGTATACAATACCGTTAAAATATCAATTGCCGAAAGACTTCCACCCGGATGTCCGGACTGTGCATTATGTATCATTCTTACAATATTTGCACGAAGTTTTTTGGTAATTGACTGAATTTCTTTGACTTCATTCTCGGATAATACTTTTAACATAAATCACCTATTTTCTTCTATACTACAACATAATAATTTTCTTATTTTTTATTAATTATAACCTTAAACAAAAATAATGGTAAAGTCGGGAACATTCTTTTAAATCTCGATGGTGTTTTTATTAGTCTCCATAACCATTCACAGCCTGCTTTTCTGAAAATTAAAGGAGCACGTTTTACTTCACCCGACCATACATCAAAACTTCCGCCTACACCGATAAAAATTGTATTAGGAAATTCTTTCATATATTTTCTTATAAAAATTTCTTGTTTTGGAACTCCCAATGCAGCTAAAATCAATTTCGGTTTTTTTTCTTTTAATGTAGAAATAATTTCTTCTTCATCAACTTCTTGAAAATATCCATTTCTGCTATATACAATGTCTAAATTAGGTAGTTCTTTTTTTAAATTACCGCACGCTTTATCCAAAATTTCCTGTTTTGCCCCGATTAATGCTATCGGCAATGAATTTTTTGCACAATATTCAACTATTTTTTTTGCAAATTCAATTCCGGGAATACGTTCTTGCGATATGCCATATATTTTTAGGGCAAGTTGAATACCAAAGCCGTCAGGAATAACCAAATCAGCTGTTTTTAAAACATTTGAAAAATCTTCATTCTTATTGGCAAAGTCAATCATTTCAGGATTTATAGTCACTGTCTGAACACTTGATGCTTGTGATTTTTCAACTATAAAACGAATAGCTTCGTCAAAGCTGAATAAATCTACATCATAACCTAAAATTTTTGTAGTTCTACGCTCCATAATCTCATTATTACACAAAAATGTTTCTTGAGTTTTTTGTGCAATGTTTTTTTACATTCTTTTAAAAAAAAGTAATTTTAAAATGTTACAATTTAGTAATATAATTAAATAATCTGACAAAAATTTATGCGTATTAGTATTAAAATAAAATATACGGCTGTGGGAGTGTATTATGAATATTTCGCATTTGAACTTAAAAAATATTACAACAAAAGTTGTTTCTACAAGTAAAGATACAGTAAAAGAAGCAAAAACCGAACAAACCGATATAAAACATTTTTCATCACACGTAAACAATGCGGCTTTAGCATATGGTAAAGCTTCAATTGCAATAAATAAAACAACTCCTGTTGCTGATAAAAAAGAAAAAACATCTCCTCAACAGAAAACAATCAATTTATTTTATTTCAGTGATACACATGGTGAATTAACAGGTTTAACAAAACTTGGTTCTGCAAAAGAAGCATGTGAAATATATTGCGGAGGAAAAGAAAATTTAACAGTATTAGGCTCCGGTGATTTAATTGCAGGAAGCCAAATGTCGGTTATAAACGCAACAGTAAATGTTGTTAATCAAATGGATATGCAGGCAACTGCTATGGGCAACCATGAAAGAGGTCGTTCTGATGCTAAATTGGTTCAACTTGCCGAAAATCTAAAGCCTGAACTTTTAGCAATTAATGCTTCCGAAAAAGACAAAAATTGTTCTGTCACCGCCTCAAAAATATGCAAACAAGGAGATATGGAATTCATAACAATCGGTGCAAAACCACTTTCACCAATTGAAGATGCAAAGGATATTGCAATAGCAATTGACCAAGAAGTTTCAAGAATAAAAGAAGAAAGACGAAATCAAGATTTAAATGATAATTTACCTGTTGTATTTTTAAGCCATATGGGTTCAAAAGCAGATAAAACAGTTGCTGAAAATAGCGAAAGTATTAATTTAATTTTAGGTGGTCATTCCCATAATGTAGAAGAATTTAATTACACTTCTAAAAACGGAAATAATGTTTTAGTTCTTCAAGCGGGAAAAAACAACGCTTTGGCGACAATCGTAAAAATGGATATTGCACCTGACGGAACAGTTTCCGCATCTGCTCAAAAAATCAATTTAAAACAAGATACCGCAGAAATATGTAAACAAGTCGGAAGTTTTTACGGACAAACAGAATTAGATTCAAAAATACTTGAATCAGTTCAATCCGCAGAACAAGAAATAGCAAAAACCGTTTCTGAAAATGTTGGTCCCAAAAACGATTTAGCTTATGTACCGGAAGGTCAGGGTTATAATCTTTATGAAGACGGTTACGAAGCCGATAGAGAAAGACACTATAGTAATCCGGTATCAAATATAATGGCAGATGCAATGCTTACCGCAACAGCAGATAAAGGAGTTCAAGTTTCATTTTTTAATGCACCTGCCGTAAAAGATACAATGATTCCAGATAATCAAAATATTTCAAACTATGATATTATGGGTCGAATGCTTCCTTTCGGTGGCAATGTTGTTACAGCTGAAATTCCAATAGATAAACTTTATGAAGTTCTTGAACAACGAGCACAAACAATTGTTAGTTATGAAGGTTCTCAGCTTATGCAAGTTGGGGGAATGACTTATTCTGTTAATGCAGAAAAAGCAAAAGCCAGATATGATGCAAGTTTAACTATTGCAAAAGCAGAAAAAAATTTATCTGATGCTAAAACCAGAGGTATTGATACATCTTCTGCCGCAGCAGCTTTAGAAAAAGCTAAAACGGATTATGATAATCTGCCCGGCTGTATTGAAAAAATTCTTATACTTAACGAAGATGGTTCAGAACTCAAAATTAATCCTAAAGCAATTGCAAGAGGTGATTTTGATGGAATGACAATAAAATGTGCCACGAATGATTTTCTCGCCCATGAAGCAGGTATTGATAAAGAGGAATACGGATTTGAAAATACCGGAAAAGAATTGACAAAAGTATTTGAACAAGGTATTGAAGAAGTTCGAAAAAATAATGATGGCGTTATGTACGTTGATCAAAATGATGTAAGAATATCTATAAAAGACAAAGAGGGTATTGTTAACGGATACGAAGTTCCGACAGGCATAAATTCAAAATATTGGTATTAATTTAACATATAAATGCTTATTTAACTATTTTTTGTACTATACTTATTTTATTAAAAATAAGAATGAGTAATAATGATAAATTTATTTAAAAGAGCAAAGTTGATATTGAAGGCGGGAATAAAACGTAAAAAATATGATAATATTATTCCGCTCGGGTATAATTGTGAAATTGCATACAGATTTTATCGCCATTTTCGTTTTATTGAGTCTTCATTATTTGCCTGGGTGTATATAAATTCATTTGAGGAACTTTTGAATGCATTAAAAAATCTTGATTCGCTTGCACAAGGTGAATTGTTTTATGAAAATACTATGTTTAAATGTTTAAACTCGGGAATTTATTTTCACGGAAAAACAAGTGCAGAAAAAATTACAGGTGATAAAGAAAATGCAAGTAAACTTATTGCTTCAGATATTGAAGAATTACGCCCAAGAATTAAATATCTCTCTGATAAATTGATAAAAACTATTAATAACGGCAAATCAACTTTATTTATCAAAAAAATTTCACCGAAGGAAGCTATAGAACCGGATATGCATGATAAAATTTCAGAACTTTATGCATTTTTAGAAAAATTTAGCAAAAATAAATTTGATTTACTTTTAATTACGGAAAAATCTTTTTATAATGATTTTTTGTATAATGAACAGAATATTTATACAAGAAATGTTGAACAATACAGTCCTGATTCAACCGTAACAGATAAGAAATCCGGTGATAAATTCGGTTGGGATGTTATTTTTACCGAATTTTGTCCTAAAAAACGTGTTTGGAAAAAGAAAAAACTTAAATTCGAGGAGATATAGTGTTTTGGAATAAGAAAAAATACGATTTTATAATGGGAATTGGTGAGGCATGTTCTTGTTCTTCAACATTGAGAAGTTGTAACTTGCAAATAAAATCACTGCCGTTTGATTGGTTATTCGGTTCCTCTTTTTTAGGCAGAGTTAATATGATTGCTAATAATTTTGAATTTTTTATCAGAGCAGAAGATTTAGAATATATTGGTGATAACGGCATAGTAACTCATCTTTGTGATATATACAGAAATAATTATAATGGTTTAATTTTTAATCATGATTTTTTACACGGTTTTGAACTTGAAAAATCAATTGATGAAGTTACGACAAAATACAAAAGACGAGCAGACAGAATGTATAATCTGGCAAATACAGCAAAATCTATTCTTTTTGTGTGGATTGATACTCCCGGAGCGAATTGGACAAAGAAAAATAATGCCGATTTTGTTGCAGGGTATAAAATTTTAGCAGAAAAATTTCCTCATGCCAAAGTCGATTTACTTGTTTTTGCTTATGAAAAAAAAATTGATTTTAAAAATCGTCAATTTGAGAGAATTAACGAAAATATTGAAAAATATACATTTGATTATCATAAAATGTATCACAAGAAAAAATTACTTCCCGATTACATTGTGGATGAAAAATTAATGCATAAAATCTTAAAACAATACAGTCTGAATATTTCTCTTAAAGAAAAATGGGATAATTATATTTTCAAAAAATTTAAAAAATAAATTTAAAAGAATTCAACAGGAGCATCTATGGACGAACTTGAAAAATTACTTGAAGGAAATAAAAATTTTGTGAACGGAACTCCGCAAGCTGAAAATAAATGTCTTAAAACATTACAAAAACTTGCAAACGGGCAAAATCCTCATGTAATTGTTCTCAGCTGTTCTGATTCAAGAGTTGTTCCCGAAATAATATTTGATGCAGGTATCGGCGAACTTTTTGTTATAAGAACAGCAGGAGCAACAATCGGTGAAAATGTTATTGAAAGTATTGAATTTGCATACGATGAACTTAAAATACCTTTGCTGCTTATTTTAGGGCATGACAACTGCGGTGTTGTAACCTATGCTGCAAAACACCCGGAGGGAACTGAACACTTTCACGATATTATTTCACAGGTTCACAAAGTTCTTGACTGTGAAACTCTTTGCTACAACGAACTTGCAAAAAAACATACACTCAATATTACAGAAATTATTAAAAGTAATTCTAAAATTCTGAAAAAAGCAATTGACGAAAATAAATTAAAAGTTGTAAGTGCTCATTTCCATTTTGACACAGGTTTGGTATCCGTTTTAGAAAATGATTAATAACTAATTTGAGAACAAAAAATTTAAAAACTTATTTAAAATAAAACGGCCGCCTTTTGAGCGACCGTTCTTTTTCATTCGATTTTGTCAAATTATAATTTGTCAGCAACCATCTTAAGAGTTTCAGCTAATCTTGTTGAATAACCCATTTCGTTATCGTACCAAGAAATGATTTTAACCATGTTGTCGCCCATAACTCTTGTTAACAATGCGTCAACTGTTGATGATTGTGATGAACCAATGTAGTCAGATGATACAAGCGGTTCTTCAGTGTAGCAAAGAACGTGTCCGTCAGCACCTGCTTTTAATGCAGCATTAACTTCCTCAACCGTAACTTTCTTTTCAGTTTCAAATACAACGTCAACCAATGATACATCCGGAGTAGGAACTCTCATTGCGAAACCGTCCAATTTTCCTTTTAATTCAGGGATAACTAATGCAACTGCTTTAGCAGCACCTGTTTTTGTAGGAACAATGTTTAAAGCACCAGCTCTTGCACGTCTCGGATCCTTATGACCTGCGTCCAAAATTCTTTGGTCACCTGTGTAGGAGTGAACTGTTGTCATCAAACCTTTAACAATACCGAATTTTTCTTTGATAACTTTTGCAACAGGAGCTAAGCAGTTTGTTGTGCAAGATGCCATAGAAATTACGTTATGTTTTGTTGTATCATACATTTCATCATTTACGCCAAGAACAATTGTTATATCTTCATTTGTTGCGGGAGCTGAAATGATAACTTTCTTTGCACCTGCATCAATGTGAGCTTTTGCTTTTGTTGCATCTGTAAAGAAACCTGTTGATTCAACAACAACTTCAACTCCAAGTTTTGCCCAAGGAAGTTGTGCAGGATCTTTTTCTGCGAAGAATAAAATTTTGTGTCCGTTTACGATAATTCCATCTTCAGTTGCTTCAACAGTACCGTCAAATTTACCCATAACAGAGTCATATTTGAAAATACGAGCTGCATCTTCCGGTTTCAATCCGGGGTCATTAATTGCAACATAGTCAAGTTTATCAAAGATACCTTCTCTGATTGCTGCTCTTAATGTGTTACGTCCGATTCTTCCGAATCCGTTTATTGCTACTTTTACCATGTTTAAATCTCCTTTTAAACTTACTTTGGTTAAATTATTTTCGTGTAAAATATACACTAAAAACATTTTTTAATCAAGTGCTAACTTCAAAATTTAATATTAATTTTATTTTTTAATTTTTGTAGTTTTTTTTAGAAAATTTATTTATAATAAGAATAAAGTCGACAGAGGATTTTTTATGAGTCTTTTTAGCAGTTTTTTTGGAGAAACAAATAATAATAACAACGAAGAAAATGTAACTTTTGAAGCAACCCCTCAACGGAGTAAATTAAAGGCTCAAATCAAGCTCAATTTGATGCGATGCGGTTTCACAAATATGGAAGTT
>JBJEGL010000094.1:0-3018 GCA_051875035.1 Candidatus Gastranaerophilaceae bacterium
AACAGATGCAGGATTTTATTCTGATGAAAATAAAAACATTACAGCAAATATTGATATAAAGTCGGTAATTCCTGAAATGCAGGCTGCTCAATCCGTATCATCTCAAAATGCGGAAATACCGTTTATTAATCCTGTTGAGACGTATAGAAGTTATGATTTAAAATCAAATATTAACGCAAAATTAAATATTTCGGGTAAAGATAAGATAAAAACAGTCGGACATATTGATATTACCGATACTACATTGAAAATCGGTTCTATGCAGCTGCCGAAAAGTTCTATGCAATTAAAATTTGACGGTCAAAAAATGAACATTGATTCAAATCTGTATTTAACGGAGAGTGAAAATGCAAGAGTAAAGGGTCTTGTAGATTATTCGGAAAAACCATCTGCTGATTTAAGCGTTAAAACAAATAAAGTTTATCTGGCAAGTTTGTTAAATATTGCTCAAGCTTTTATGGACTCTTTTCATATTCAAAATTCTTTAGAGTCAATGAAAACAGAAGGATACATTATTGCCGATGCAAAAATTAAAACCGATTATAAAAAACTTTCTTCAAGCGGTAAAATTGAACTTGCACAAGGCAGTATTCAAGATAAAAAATCAGGATTAAAAATTACCGATATCAACTCTCTATTATCTTTTGATAATAATATGCTTAAAATTTCCGATACACAAGCTTATGTTAACGGAACACCGTTTATTGTTGAAGGTACAATACAACAAGATTCTGTGACAGATATAAAAATTTATACGAGAAATATGCCTCTTGCTAAATTATATGCATCATTTGCTCCTGCGGATTTAAAAAAATCATATTTGGTAAATGGGGGAATTTTAAGTTTAAATATAGACTTAAAAGGTAAATTGCAAGAACTTGCACCGGTTATAAAAACAGAAATAGTCAACCTTGATATAAAAGATAAAATTAACAATATACTGATAACAAACGGAGTATGCCTTGTTAATTTATATACGGATTTAAAAACATTTAAAGGAGATATTAAGAACAGTAA
Source organism: Candidatus Gastranaerophilaceae bacterium (assembly GCA_051875035.1). GTDB lineage: Bacteria > Cyanobacteriota > Vampirovibrionia > Gastranaerophilales > Gastranaerophilaceae > RUG841. The sequence goes on from JBJEGL010000094.1 coordinate 1,018, forward strand.
TTTGATAATATCTTCACCGGGTATGTCTTTGACGATAAGAAATAAAGACGCCTTAGTAAACTTTGACGATAAAAATATCGTAATCAAACCTGCTGATTTTATTGTTAACGGAGAGTCAAAGTTTACAATAAGCGGTAGTGTGAAAAATTATGTAAAAGCTCCCATAATTGATATTACAGGTGACGGATATGTTCTTGCATCAGTAATTAAAACCCTTGCAGGAAAAGATATTGAACCGTTTTTATCTGCTAAAGGAACTATTCCCGTTAAAATGTACTTGTCAGGTGATGCAAAAAAACAAAATGTCGTTGTAAGATTATACGGCAGCCCGAACGGATACATAACTCCGATAGACTTTATCGAGGCGGCAGGTAAAAATTCGGCAATTCAAATAAATGCAGATATTTCCGATAATAAAATTACCTTTAAAGAATCAGGTTTTTATATAAATTCTTCATCTGATATAAAACAACCAATAGGAGGGAAACAGCTTATTGCATTAACAGGTGCTGTCGGACTTGATAAAAATATGACCCTTCATTCCGTAAAAATTACAACAGTAAATCCTCAAAGGATGTCAATCTATGCGTTTGATAAATCGAAACTTTCTGCAAACGCAAATATAATTGTAACGGGCAGTGCCGCTGCACCAAAAATAAACGGAAATATTTCTGTTTCTGATGTTTCTGTACCTCAACTGCTTACAAAAATTTCAAAAGCTGATTTGAATTTGAACGGAAATACTTTTGGATATGAACTCTCTGCCCTTAACTTAAACGGTTCGGCATTGAATATTACAGGTTCGGGACTTTTGGATTACAAACCGGTTATTACTCTTTACGGAGTTAATGTTGTTTCTGATTTTCTTGATGCGGATAAAGTAATGAAAGTTTCGGAAGCAATGACAAAAGTTCCCGCATTATCACCTGCTCCCGCATCACCGTCATCAAAAACATCACAAGCAAAAACTCAAGAAATTATGCCTGTCAAAATTACTTCCGGCAGTATTGATATCAAAAAAATAAAATCCGGAGATATTAATGCTTCCAATATTTTAAGCAAATTAACTTTGTCTAATAACGTAGTTTATCTTAATGATTTAAAAGCTTCTGCTTTTGACGGAAATTTAAACGGTAAAGTTTCCATGAATATTATGACTTCTGCCGTTAAATTAAATGTTTCAGGTTCAGGCATGAATGCAGATAAAACAGTAACAGCATGTGCTGCGATGAAAAATACTATATCAGGAACATTAGGTTTCAATGCGGATTTATCGCTAAGAGGTGCTACATATCAGGAACAAATGAAAACGCTTAAAGGAAAGGCCGATTTTACAATTACAAACGGCCAGTTTGGCTCCCTCGGACGTTTTGAAACCTTCTTAAAAGCTGATAACCTTGCGTCAATAGCATTTATTTCAACAGCAACAGGTTCATTAATTAATAAAATTTCACCGCACAATACTGCTGAATTCGCAAATTTAAACGGAATTGTTTCTTTTAACGGAGGAAATATGAATATTTCTCCAATTACTTCAACCGGTAAAAATATGAGTTTATATATTACGGGAAATATGAATTTACTAAATAATAATGCAAATATGCTCGTTTTAGGAAGAATTTCCAATGAAATAACTTCCTTACTCGGACCATTAAATCAATTAAATCCTGTCAACATCTTAAAAACTAAAAATTCAACCTGGGCAGCAGTTACCCTTAATATCTTAGATACCCTTAATCAAGCGGCAACACCGTCCGAAATGAATAAAATTCCAAAATTAACACCGGCTCAAGATGATTCAACAACATCAAAATTCATAGTAAAAATTAACGGAAATATTGAAAAACCTCAATCAGCAATAAAATCTTTCAGATGGTTAAGTGCAAAATCTGACTTAACACAGGCAGAAAAGGTAATAAACCCTGTTACAACCGTAAAAGAAGTTATTAATACTTTACCGAAAACAAAAGAGGAAACTGTTAATACTTTAAAAGAAGCGGG
>JBJEGL010000095.1:0-11211 GCA_051875035.1 Candidatus Gastranaerophilaceae bacterium
TTTCAAAGCGATGTTAAGCTGTTTTTTGTAGTCAATAAAGAAAATACAGACAAAAACATTTTTATGACAGGGGCTGCGAATTTATCTTTCACAGGAGAAATTGAAATTTAATAAGGCAGCTAATGACTTTTCTATTTAAAGGAATTAAAATTTATTTATGACTCTTTTAGAAATTGAAAATCTTAACCTTGTGTTTAACTTACAGTCAGGAACTTTTCAAGCACTGCATAATGTTTCTCTAAAATTGGAAAAAGGTAAAATTCTTGCTCTTGTAGGAGAATCAGGTTCCGGAAAAACACTGACTGCTATGTCTGTTTTGAATTTGCTGCCAAATACTGCAAAAATAACTTCAGGACGTATTTTATATCAAAATCAAAATATACTTGCACTTAATAATAAACAAATGCAAAAAATCAGAGGAAAAGAAATTGCTCTTATTCCTCAAGACCCTATGACATCATTAAATCCGCTTTATACAATCGGAAATCAGCTTTTGGAAGTCGTTACTCTTCATAAGGAGTTGAAAGGTAAAGAAGCTGAAAAATATGTATTAGAAGCACTCGATGCTGTTAAAATTCCGGATGCAAAAGAAAGATTAAAAGCCTATCCGCATGAACTTTCGGGCGGAATGAGGCAAAGAGTTGCAATTGCAGCTGCTTTAGCCTGTGATGCTAAAATTATTATTGCAGATGAACCTACAACTGCTCTTGATGTGACTGTTCAGGCACAAATAATTGAGCTTTTAAATGAAATTAAAAATAATTTCGGTACATCAATAATTTTAATTTCTCATGATTTGGCTCTTGTTTGTGAAAATGCGGATGAAACAGCGGTTATGTATGCAGGCTCTATTGTTGAATATTGCAAGGGAAAAGATTTATTCTTCTCGCCGAAACATCCTTATACACAAGCTCTAATTAATTCTCTACCTGATTTAAGCCGTAAACCGTTGAAAACCATTACAGGTAATCCTCCGACTATAAGAGATTCTTTTAAAGGGTGTCCTTTTGCACCAAGATGTACAAAAAAGTTTAATAAATGCGAAACTGAAAAACCTTTGTTGAAAAAGGTGTCAGATAATGAACATGCGGCTTGCTTTTTGTTTTAGTAATGTTTTTTCTTAATTCTTACACCTTCAACTTCGTGTACATTTTCTATGGCTATAAAAGCAGTAGGGTCAATGTCTTTTGTAAGCATTTTGATTTTTGTAATTTCAAGTCTTGATATTACACAATATATAAGACGTTTTTTTCTGCCGGAATATCCGCCTTCCGCATCAATATAAGTGACACTTACATCCATATTTTCCATAATTGCTTTTCCGATTTTTTCAGAATGGTCGGTAATAATAAATATTGATTTTGACTCGTTTAAACCTTCCAGAACGACATCTATAACCTTGTAGGTAATGTAATATGTCAAAACCGAATACATTGCACTTTCCCAGCTGCTATAAACAAATCCTGCCGCAAAAAATATGAAAAGATTAAAAAACATAATAATTTCACCAACAGAAAACGGAGTCTTTTTTGCAAAAGTAACCGCAACAATTTCCGTTCCGTCTGTTGAACCGTGATTTCTTAATATTAATCCTACGCCTATTCCTAAAATTACTCCGCCAAAAATGCAGGCTAAAAATGGATTATGTATTTCTTTATGCTGCATTAAAATCGGTACTAAAGTCGTTGAAATACCAAGCATTATGGTTGATATAAAAGTATAAAAAACAAATGATTTACCTAATTTTTTTAATGCCATTAAAATAAACGGAAAATTTAACAGAACAATCAATATACCAAGCGGTAAACCGGTTTTGTATGCTGTCATCATTGATATACCAATAATTCCGCCGTCAACTATTTTGTTGGGAATTAAAAAACATTCAAGAGCAAAAGCGGCAATTATTGTTCCCAATGCCAAAAAAGCAATTCTGTTAATAATGGTTTTTATCAATTTTTTAGTTATTTCCGTTCCGAATATCTTCATTTGCTCCTCTGCTTTTTATTATAATATATTTGCTTATAAAATAGAATAATATAAATTGAAAAATCATAGTACCTGTTTTTTGATGATATAGATAAATTAAGGCAAAAAAAAAGAGACTTTTGCAAGTCCCTCGAAAGCTTTTTTGCTTCCTCGTGTGTAAGTGAAAGGTTTAGTGTGTATGGTAAGTGTGTGTGTATAAAATAAACTAAATAAATCTACTTTAACAACTCTCTCTATATATATAAAGTATATATCGAAGACAAAATTGCAGAAAAAATCGGCATGTTTATGAACTAATTTTTTAAACCCAGTAATGACAAGCATTAGAGGCACAAAATTCGCGTTTACAAAAGTTAATATATTGGTGTTTTTTCAAAAGAATAATAGTGAAAATAAAAACTAATATGAAAAGTTTAAAAAGAAATTAATAAAACACGAAAAAAGTTGAAAAAGGAAGTACCTGCCTAAATTATTTGGCAGGTACTTTATTTTTAGCTGAAAATAGGCGTTGATAAGTATCTTTCTCCTGTGTCAGGTAAAAGAGCAACAATAATTTTTCCTTTATTTTCCGGTCTTTTGGCTAAGATACTTGCGGCATATACACTTGCACCGGAAGAAATACCGATAAGTAATCCTTCTTTTCGAGCTAATGTTCTACTTATTTTAAATGCATCTTCGTTTTTTACGGTAATTATTTCATCGTAAATATTGGTATTTAAAGTTTTGGGTATAAAACCAGCACCTATTCCTTGAATTTTGTGAGGACCGGAAATTCCTTTTGATAAAACAGGAGAGTCGTTTGGTTCAACTGCAATAACTTTAATATTCGGATTTTTAGATTTTAAATATTCTCCGACGCCGGATATTGTACCTCCTGTTCCAACACCTGCAACAAAAATATCTACTGTACCGTCTGTATCTTCCCATATTTCAGGTGCAGTTGTTTTGAAATGTATTTTGGGGTTGTTTGGATTTGTAAATTGACTTGGAATAAAACTGTTTTCTATTTTCTCGGCAAGCTCTTGTGCCTTTTCAATAGCACCTTTCATTCCTTTTGCTCCTTCTGTTAAAACAAGCTCTGCACCATATGCTTTTAATAAATTTCTGCGTTCTATACTCATTGTTTCGGGCATGGTAAGGATTATTTTATATCCTTTACTTGCTGCGATTGCTGCCAATCCAATGCCGGTATTTCCGCTGGTCGGTTCAATTATGGTTGAATTTTGTTTTAATATACCTTCTTTTTCTGCTTCTTCAATCATTGATTTTGCTATTCTGTCTTTAACACTTCCAGCAGGGTTAAAATATTCAAGTTTTGCTAAAATAGTCGCTTGAAGTTGTTCTTCCTTTTCAAAATTAGTAAGTTCTAAAAGTGGAGTTTTTCCGATTAAATCAGTTATTTTTTTATAAGTTTTCATTCATATTTTCCTTTATTTTTGCATACTACACTATAATGAATTTATAAAAAATTCATTTCTAAAATATAAATTAATTTTGAGATATATTATTTGCAGCAACCGCTGCAACAATTTGAATTATCAAAATTTTTGTTATTTTTGATACAAATTTTGCATTTGTCTTGCATTTTGTTATTTTGCGAATAGTAATTATAACTATTTATCCATTTGGGTTCTTTGCATGTGCATTTTTCCATAAAGGTTAAGAAATTGATAAATTTGTCCAAAACATCTGTAGGCATTGAGTATTCGATTTGCCTTGCACTTGCTTCAACTTTTTTATTTTCAACAAATAAAACTTTTTCTAAAAAATTTTCTATTGTATGATGACGTCTTATTTTTTCTTCAGCCTTATTTTTGCCTTTTTCAGTTATTGTTATAATTCCGTATGGAACATAATTTATAAAACCTCTTTCTGCTAATGTTTTAACAGCGTCCGAAGTTGCAGGACCGCCTATATTAAGGTAATTTGAAACATCTTTGACACGAGCTGCCGTATTAACTTTTATAATTTCATAAATGGCAAGTAAATATTTTTCCAAACTTTCTGTAAGCTCTTGTTTTTGTTGTTTTTCTTTTGCTTTAGTCATTTTGTTCCTTTAGTTATTTTCAATAATTTAACAAAATAAAAATTTGTATATTTATAAAACTCTAAATAGAAAAATTTGTCAATATATACTTGTGTAAAATATGTCTTTATATTAAGATGTTACTATATGTTTAGGTATACCGAAAATAAATATAAAAACACAAAAAATAAAAATGATGACGGTAACTAATAACAGTAAAAAGCTATATTGACGAGGTAAGAATAAAAGTGTTTTATCACTGAGATTTTATATAATGCAATTTATGGGTTGGAATTGTGGCTAAAACAATTAAAAACCATTATTTATCAGGCAAGTAACAGATTTTTCAGACAAATTAATTGGGAAGGTTAACAACTTTATGCGAGTATTAGTAGGATTATCAGGTGGCGTAGATTCGGCAGTTGCGGCACTTTTGTTGAAACAGCAGGGATATGATGTTGTAGGTGCAACAATGCAGATATGGGGCAAAAATGGTATTGCGGCTAAAGCCGGTCATAAAAGTGCTTGTTATGGTCCGGATGAAGTTGAAGATATTGAGGAAGCTAAAAAGATTGCTGAAAAAATTGGTATTCCATATTATGTTTTTAATTGTGTTGAACAATATGAAAAAATTGTATTGGAAAATTTTAAATCGGAATATTTGAAAGGAAGGACACCAAATCCTTGTGTATTTTGTAATGCTTATGTAAAATTTGGTGCTTTACCGCTTATTGCCCGTGAAAACGGTATTTACTTTGAAAAATTTGCGACGGGTCATTATGCAAGGATTGAAGAACAAAACGGAAACTTTTGTTTAAAATGCGGTATTGCATCAGAAAAAGATCAATCATATTTTTTATACAGATTAACGCAAGAGCAAATAAAAAATATAATTTTTCCGTTAGGAAATTATACTAAAAACGAAACAAGACAAATAGCGAAAATTAATGGTTTAGATGTTGCTGAAAAACCGGATAGTCAAGACTTTTACGGTGGCAATTATAATGAACTTTTAGGAATTAATAATAAAATCGGAAATATTGTCGATACAAACGGTAAGATTTTAGGTTCTCATAATGGTTTTTGGAATTATACAATCGGACAAAGAAAAGGGCTTGGAGTTTCTTCAAAAGAGCCTCTTTATGTTTTGTCATTAAATAAAGACAAAAATGAAGTTGTTGTCGGGGAATTTAATAAAACTTTCAAAAAAGAGTTAATTGCTGTAGATTTGAATTTTATAGTAAATGATATGCCTAATAATTTTCAAGTAAAAATTCGTTCTGCTCAAAAACCTCAGGAGGCGACATATAAAATGTTAAATAAACAAGAAATACAAATAACTTTTGAAGAATATCAACAATCAATAGCAATTGGGCAATCAGTTGTTTTTTATGACGGAGATACGGTTTTAGGCGGAGGAATAATTGACAGAGTATTTTAAAGCTAATATTTCTTATTAATTAAGTCGTTATGTGTGTTCATTTCAATTGTGTCATCAAGTTTTTGTAATTCAACATCATAACCATACTTCACCGATAGTGCTGTTTTTATTAAATAGTCTGCAAAATGTGGATTTTTTGGTAAAACAGAACCGTGAAGATATGTTCCGAAAACATTATTTTTTCTTGCACCTTCTCCTTTATCAACAGAATTATTTCCGTTTCCGACTATAATTTTTGCGATAGGAGCAGTGCCTTCTTCAAGATATGTTAATCCGGAGTGATTTTCAAAACCAACAAGAGTATTTGGAGTTAAAAAATCCGTTTTTGCGGTGACATTGCCGATAAATCTTGTATCTCCCGCAACAGTATATGCATCTAAAATTCCTATACCTTTAAGTTTTTCACCGTTATGCGGCAGATAATATTTTCCCAAAAGCTGATACCCTCCGCAGATTGCTAAGAAAACCTTTCCGGCTTGTGCTGCTTCTGTCAATGCAGTTTTATTTTTATAAAGTTCATTTGCAACTTCAATCTGCTGTTTATCTTGTCCCCCTCCGATAAAATAAATATCGTATTTTGAAGAATCAATTTTATCGCCTGTATTAATTTTCACAACTTCGTATTCAATTCCTCGAAATTCGCATCTTTTGCACAAAGTCAGCACATTACCCCAATCTCCGTATATATTGAGCAAATTGGGGTATAAATGTGCTATTGTTAATTTTAGTTTTTTTTCTTCATTCATACTGCTAAATAGTCAAGGCTTCTTTTACTGTTTTCACAGCCTTTTCAACTGCTTCCTCAGGTGTTATTTTAACAACTTCGCCTGTTTCTCTGACTTTATATTCAACAAGACCTTCCTGAACAGTTTTACCGGCAGTAATTCTAAGTGGAATACCAATTAAATCGGAATCTTTAAATTTAACACCCGCTCTGTCATCACGGTCATCAATTAAGACTTCGATACCCTGAGCATTTAGTTTATTATATATATCTTCTGCGACTTTCATTTGAAGTTCGTCTTGAACATTTACCGGAATGATAATTACGTGGAAAGGTGCTATTGCAATCGGCCATTTAATACCATATTCATCATGATGTCTTTCAACAGCTGCTGCAGCTGTTCTTGAAATACCTATGCCGTAACATCCCATTACAAAAGGAACTTCATTTCCATTTTCATCCGTATAAGTTGCCTTCATTGCTTTTGAATATTTTGTTCCGAGTTGGAATATATTACCTACTTCAATACCTCTTGTAACTTTCAGCGGTTGACCGCATTGAGGACATTTTTCCCCTGCTTCTGCAAGTCTTATATCGCATATTTGTTCGGGAAGCTTAATATCAGTACCAAAATTTGCACCAACAACGTGGACATCATTTTCATTTATTGCCATAACAAAATTTTTCAAATCTTTAACGGTGTTATCTGCAATAATTCTTACATCATCAAAACCTTTAGGTCCTATAAATCCCGGCATTGCATTAAATCCGTGATTTTCCATTAATTCGGCAATTTCTGCATCGGAAGCTGTTCTGATTTCTTTTGCTGTGAGTGCATTCATCAGTTTTGTTTCTTCAACTGTTTTATCACCTCGAATTAATACAAGAACAGGGTCTTTATCCGCAATGTAAACCAAACATTTACAAATTAATGAGGGTTCTATTTGTAATAGTTCCGCAAGTTCTGCAATTGTTTTTACATTCGGTGTCGAAATTTTTTCGGCTTTTGTCCAATCACCTGTTGTTTTTGCTTCATTTAAACCAGAGATTGCGTGATTCGAATTTGCTGCATAATCGCAGCCATCGCAATAGAATACATCATCTTCTCCGCTGTCTGTTTGTGTAATTACCATATATTCGTGGCTTATATTTCCGCCGATTGCTCCGGAATCTGATTGTACCGGCTTTGTTTCAAGGCCGCAGCGTTTGAAAAACCTTGTATATGCTTCCGCCATTATTTGATACGATTTTTCCATTCCTGCTTCGTTTCTGTCGAAACTGTATGCATCTTTCATGATAAATTCACGACCTCTTAACAGTCCGAATCGGGGACGAATTTCATCTCTGAATTTTGATTGAATCTGGTATAAAGTAACAGGAAGTTGTTTGTATGAACGAATACCTTCTCTTGCAATTGATGTGACAATTTCTTCGTGAGTTGGTCCTAAGCACATTTCTTTATCGTGTCTGTCACGCAATCTCATAAGCTCTTTGCCGTAAACTTCCCATCTTCCGGATTGTTCCCAAAGTTCTTTCGGCTGCAAAAACGGCATTAAAATTTCTTGAGCACCTGTTTTGTCCATTTCTTCCCGAACTATATTTTCAACTTTTTTTAAAACACGCCACATTAACGGTAAATAATTATAAATTCCGTTTGCCAGTTTTCTAATATAACCTGCTCTTACAAGTAATTTATGGCTTATAACTTCAGCATCTGAGGGAAAATCTCTTAATGTTTCAAAAAAAAGTTGTGACATTTTCATAATGTAATACCTTCCAATCAAATATTTTGCACAACTATTCTATCACAAAAGACTATTTTTTTATAACCAAAAAATTTCGTAAACCCGCTAAAAAACCTACAAAACCCGGTTTATGAGGATTTAAGGGCGAGTCATAATATTGTTTGTATGCATCTCGTATATTAAAAGGTAATTCTTGTCCGGAATATAGTGTTTCTGCAATATCAGCAAGGTATAAGTCCTGTTCTTCCGCATATTCTTTGTCTTTTTTTCTTAAATCTTCGTCAGCCTCCAAATGACATAATGCGTGCCAAGATGCAATAACCGATTGGTCTTGTATATCTCTTGGAAAAGCTAAAAGAGCTTGTTTTACGGGCATTCTTTTTACCAAAACACATTTTATAAGTTCTCCTGCCCGTTTTCTTGCAAAATTTATGCTTTTATTTACTTGAGACATTCTTTTTCAAGAACTTTCATTAAAGAATGTATATCATTATTGAAATACTGGCTCGCAAGCTTTTTAATGGCTGATTTAGCACTGTTTACACGAGAATTTGTTGAAAAGTAAAAAAATTTTTTTCCTGATTTTACCCGTTCAAGCTGCTTCTTGTCAACAAGTCTGTCCATAACCGTTTTAACTGTTGTATATGCTTTTGGGGAACCATCGGAATTAAGAAAATTAACAACATCAGCTACGGCAATATTTTGTATATCAAAATCATTGCGTTGTTCTTCCAATGACCAAATTGCATTCATAATTTCGTTTTCTAAACTGCCGCGAATCATTTTTCACCTTTTCCTTAAAGGTAACTATATAAATTATAACATATCATTCAAACCTTCGTAAGTCCCTTTGCAAATAATTTTATATGAACAGTTTGTACATTTTTCTGAAGGATAAATTTTGTAAGAATGAAACTTTTGCATTTTTTCAATTGTATCAAGAATGATTCTCTCATATTTTATATATTTTTCAGAAGAAAAATTAACCTTTTTTATTACTTTTTCTTTTAAAAAATAATACGACATTGATAATTGTTCGGGTACAGACACCTTATTAAGGTGTTTAAAAAGCTTATATATAGAATACATGTAAACCAATGTTTGCATGTCTGTTGCTTCATTGATGTTTTTTGAACTGCCTGTTTTCCAGTCAAGAATTTCAATATTTTCACCATTTTGAGCTATTGCGTCAACTCTTCCCGTCAGTTTGCTTTTTTCGTTAAGCAAAACATTGAACGTATATTCAGATTCAATAACGTTCTCTGTTTTGAAGGATAAAAAATTGTTCCATAGCGTTGATAGTTCTGTATTCTTGTCATTCTCAAGAGCATTTGTCATTTTTTTTATATCTGACTTTTTGAAAAAGTAATTTATTAACGAGTGGATTTTTTTGCCGGTATTTGTATATTTGTCGTCCGAAGGTATGTTTATGTGTTCTTCAAAAATATATCCGTATTTAATCGGACATTCCAAAAAAGTTTTTAACATACCTGCCGAATAAGTAATCATTCTTCGCTTTCACCATATAAATCAAATAAAACTGATGGTGTAATTATTTTACCATATCTGTTTTTTAAAGAACAACTGATGTATAATTCTTGTTTTGCTCTTGTAAAACCGACATACAAAAGTCTTAGCGTTTCTTCGGCAATTTCTTTTTTTATTTCGTCAGAAGTCCTTTTTTTATAGCCTTTTCTGAGTTCTTTTACTGTTTCTGAAAAAGTTGATTTAATTTTAACTTTTTCTTTTAAAAGCGGATAATTTTCTTCACACAAATCAGGGATAAAAACTAAGTCAAATTCATCACCTTTTGATTTATGAAGTGTCATAAGTTTTACATCAAAATTTTTATCAGAATTTTCTTCCTCAAAGAACTTGTATGAAGAGCCTATCGGACGTTTTGAAATATCTTCTAATTTATCAATAATATTATATTGTAAACCATATGTTGACATCAGTTGTTTAATAATGGTTGAAATTAAATATACATTTGTTCTTTCTGTTTTTGAGGTGAAAAATCTTAATCCTATTTTTAAAGCTGCAATATCCGGAGAAACATAGGATAAGTCGTCATTAAATTGCAAATTCCACCATAAGCAAATAAGATTTTCACTTAAAAAATTATCCGTATTTTCATATAAAAACGGTGTTTTTAAAGATTCAACAAACTTAAAATCCGCTTTGGAAAAAGGAATGATTCTGCATTTTGAAAAGACATTCATTAAATTTAAAACAGCAGAATTTGCAAGTGGGGTTCGTAAAAATTTTAGAAAGGCTAAGATTACTTTAAAAATAGTTTTTTGTTCAAGAATGTCGCTTCTCATGACAACACTTAGCCCGTTGTCTGATAAAAAATCCGCCCAATAATTAATTTGATAGTTGTTTCTTAATAAAATTGTCGCTGATTTTTTTTCTTCGGAGTGAAAGTTTTCTTTAAGTTTATTGAGTATATAAAATTTTTCTTCTTCAGGTGTTTCAAAAATTCTAAATACAGGTGTTTTATCGGTAATCGGATTTTTGTCTGCGGGTATAAGTTTTGTGTCGAAAAAAGTATCCTTTAAAAATTCGTTATTTTTGGAAAAATCAATCAATTTATTAGCTGTATTCTGAATTTGCACAGAGCTTCTTTGAGAAGATTTCATTATCATTTGCAAATTATTATCAAAAAATTTTTTAAAACTTTTGGGGTCAGAATCTGTAAAAGAAGATGTAATTGCTTGATTAATATCTCCGATTCTTAATAAATTTCCGTGTTTTGATGACAAAAGCAAGAGAAGTTTTTGTTGAAGTTCGGAAGAATCTTGAGCTTCATCTTCAATAACATATAAACACAGTTCGGAATAATACTCCTTTATTTCGGGAAAATCATTAACCAGCCGAACCGCATATCTTAACATATCATCGTAATCAATTACGCCGTTTTTATTTAATTTTTTTTCATAAAGAGAGTAAATTTTATCGAAAAATTTAGAATTTTTTAGACGAGAAAGCGGTGCAATACCGTTTGGCGAAAGCTTTACGACAGAAATTGCTTTTTCGTAATCATCATAGTCTTCATGCTCAAGTCCGAGTTCGGAAATGCATTCTCTGATTATTTTTTGTCTGGTATTATCATCTAAAATATCAATGTTATCAGGTAATCCGAGTTTAATATAATTATTGTTTTCTTTTATTATACGAAAAGCTAATCCATGAATTGTTGAAATATTGGGCATTTCGTTTAAATCAGGCAAAGAAAGTTTTATCTTTTCTCTGATGTTTGATGCAGCAGATTCCATATACGTTAAAA
>JBJEGL010000096.1:0-11210 GCA_051875035.1 Candidatus Gastranaerophilaceae bacterium
TAATTTTAATGAACCTGTCACAACAACAGTTTCTGAAGATTTATTTCAATTGATAAAAAGAAATTTTGATCCGAATTACGATATAAAAGAACACCTTCCTGCACCAAGGGGAATTGAGTTAAAAACAAATATCATGCCGATTAACAGATTTGTATGGACACAAAATGCGGGAATCATTACAGATGGTCTTAAGGAAGCCGAAATTTATAAAAATTCTTTATCAATTACGCTTCTTCGTGCAACGAAATGTATTTCAAATCCCAAAAATCCGGCGAGAGGAACTCCTGCCGGACCGCCGCTTGAAACACCTGATTTACAAATGAAAGGTCTTCAAAAAGCATTTTTTGCAATATCTTTTGTTGAAAAACCTGAAAATTTGTATGAAATTTGCGACAATATTTTTAATCCGCCGATTCTCGTTTTTGCAGATTTAAGAGATACAAAATTCGTTTCAACAGACAATTCAAATATCAAAATTTCAGTAATAAAAAAATCTGAAACAAATGAACTTGTTTTAAGACTTGTCAATCGTTCTGCCGCAAAAGAAATTTGTACCTTAAATTGTGAAAAAAATGTTTTTGAAACAGATATTTTAGAAAATAAAAATATTCCGACAAATAACATATTGTATTTTAATCCGCATGAAATAAAAACAGTAAAACTAAAATAATTATTCCTCTGTTTATTCCTATTTGGTACTTTCTATATATTAAAATACACTTTATTCTTGCAATTATTAATCATTACTAAACAAAGATATTTTGGGAATGTCTTTTCCTACTTTTTTCCATTGTAAAAATTCTGCAGTTGCCGTAAATATAACATCACTTGACGAATTTAATGCCGTTTCAAAACTGTCTTGTATTACTCCTATAATAAAGCCAACGCCAACAACTTGCATAGCTATATCATTTGATACTCCAAACATAGAACACGCCATAGGAATTAACAACAATGAACCTCCTGCAATACCTGAGGCTCCGCAAGCTGTAAAGGTCGCCAAAATACTTAAGAAAAATGCTGAGGGTAATGACACATTTATGCCCATTGTATTTACGGCAGCTAAAGTCATCACGGATATTGTGACTGCTGCTCCATTCATATTAATTGTTGCCCCCAAAGGTATTGATACGGAATACATATCTTTATCTAATCCTAATTTTTCGCATAATGCCATATTCATAGGAATATTTGCTGCGGAACTCCTTGTAAAAAAGGCTGTTACACCACTATCTTTTAAACTCTTTAAAATTAACGGATACGGATTTATTTTCAATACTGAATATACTATTATTGGGTTTGTAACAAAATAAACAAAACACATACTTCCGGCAAGCAATAACACCATTTTTCCGTATACTGTAAATATTTCTATCCCGTTTGTTGAAACAGCATTAAAAACAAGCCCCATAATTCCAAATGGAGCAAAATTAATAATTAAACGAACTACTTCTGAGACACAAATAGAAAATTCCTGCAAAATATTCTTTGTATTTTCCGATGCGACTTTTTTTAATACCATACCTGTTACAACGGACCAAAATAGTATACCGAGATAATTACCTTCTATTAATGAAGAAATTGGATTTGATACAATTTTTATTAACATATTATATATGATGTCGCCAATTCCCGAAGGGTGCGTTGACAAATCAATGTTCTCTGCTGAAATAACTAAATTTTGAGGGAATAGGAAACTTCCTGCCACAGCAACAAATGCCGCTATTAAAGTCGAAATTAAATATAGCATTATTACTGTTGTAAACCTTCCATCTGATTTTTTAGTATCTTTAGCAAGAGAGCTAATGACTAATATACTTACTAAAATTGGTGCAACACCCTTTAAAGAACCTACAAATAAAGCTCCAAATATATTTATTCTTTGAAAATTCGGACAAACAAACGCTAAAATTGTTCCTAAAATTATACCTATTATAATTTTTATAACTATGTTTGTTTTATTATAGATTTCAATTATTTTGCTTATACTCATTTTATACCTGCCTTTATAAATTATAAAATAAACAAAATAGAATGAACTTAAACTATTACAATAAGTTCTATAATTTTTCATATAATAAAAAACAGATAAATCATCTACAGTAGTGAATTTCTCATAAATATTGCAAAAAATTATGTATTTAATTAACAAATTAATCTAAGTATTTGTATATTAAAAATTAAAATACTTCTTTATTTTCACATTATCTTATACTTTTTTTCTAATACCGTGTAGTTTAGAAATATCCAATACAATTGATTTTTATTTTGTCAATTTTTATTTATTATAATTTTTTCAACTATTATATCTTATCCGGTTGATTTTTGTTATATCTTACTTTGCGTAATATGTGAATATATAAAAGAAGAACGGAAGAAAACAAAAAACACTAATATAATATTATAACCAGCGACAATTTAATTATCAGAATAGACCTTATTTCTTTTAATAAGTCTTAGGTATAGTTAAAGCATAATAATAAGAAGTATGTAGGAATCTTTAATATATTGTGTTATTTTCTTAGCCTGCATAAAACGTACCTTTTCTTTTTCTTCCTTATTTTTTTCTTAATTAAATATGGTTGAGTATAAATACAATAAACCCTTCGTATTTAGCTTAATATAACAAACTATTTTTTATATTATAAAGCTAAAGTACGAAGGATTTATTTGCAACTTTTGATTATGTTAAAATTACAGGCTTTCAGGAGAAGCTATTTTACCTAAAATTGCACTTGCAGCTGCAATTGCGGGAGATGCAAGGTAAACTTCACTGTCAACGTGTCCCATTCTGCCTACAAAGTTTCTGTTTGTAGTAGAAATTGCTCTTTCTCCTGCAGCCAAAATGCCGGCGTGACCGCCGAGGCAAGGACCGCAAGTAGGTGTAGAAACTGCTCCACCTGCTTTAACAATAGTTTGAACATATCCTTTTTCAATTGCTTCAAGATAAATTTTTTGAGTTCCTGGGAATACAATTAAACGAACATCTTTATGAACTTTTTGACCATCTAAAATTTCTGCAGCAACTTTTAAATCGGAAAGTCTGCCGTTTGTGCAGCTGCCTATTACCGCCTGATCAATTTTAACATCTCCTACTTGTGATATCGGTTTTGTATTTTCCGGTAAATGAGGGAATGCAACTGTCGGTTCAATATCGGCAACATCATACTTAATTGTTCTTACATATTCTGCACCTTCATCACTCTTATAAATTGTGTAAGGTCTGCGTGAACGTCCTTTTAAGTATGCTTCTGTTTTTTCATCAGCAGCAATGATACCCGTTTTTGCACCGGCTTCGATAGCCATATTGGAGAATGTAAACCTGCCGTCCATATCCATTTCTTCTATGACATTTCCTCCAACTTCCAAAGCTTGATATAATGCACCATCAACACCGATATCACCAATTAAATGGAGAACTAAGTCTTTTGCACTTACCCATTTATTCAATTTTCCGTTAAACTCAACTTTTATTGTTTCCGGAACCTTAAACCAAGTTTCGCCTGAAGCCATACCGCATGCCAAATCTGTTGAACCAACACCTGTTGCAAAAGCTCCTAATGCACCGTATGTACAAGTATGAGAATCAGCACCGATGATTAAATCACCTGCCGTAACAATACCTGATTCAGGAAGTAATGCGTGTTCAATACCCATTCTTCCGACTTCAAAGAAGTTTTCCAAATCCTGTTCACGAGCAAATTCTCTTAGCATTTTAACTTGTTCTGCCGATTTGATATCTTTATTAGGAACAAAATGGTCAGGAACAAAAACTACTCTTGATTTATCAAAAACTTTTTCTGCACCGATTTTTCTAAATTCACGAACCGCAACAGGTCCTGTAATATCATTTGCAAGTGTAATATCAAGTTTAGCTGTAATAAGCTGCCCCGGTTTTACTTCGTCAAGCCCTGCGTGAGCTGCAAGAATTTTTTCGGGAATATTCATTGGTCTTGTCATTATTTTTTCCTTTTCTTCATACTTTTGACTCAATAATATTATAAAGGACATGTTTTTTCAAATATAATCTGATAATATATTATATATACAGAAGTATTAGGATTTTATATGAAAAAGACAAACTACGATTATTTTACGACAGAACCGTTTAAAAGTTTTGAGCCGAAAGAACTTTACCATTACACATCACCTAAGGCTTTAAAAGGCATTTTAAAAAGTAATAATCTTTGGTTTTCTAATATATATTTTCTTAATGATAAAAGTGAGATGAAATACACTTATCTTTTAATTTTAGAGTTATTAAAAGATTTAAAAGATGCTTTAGATACAGAGTTTTATAATAAAATTCTTTCCCGTGCCGAATACATGACCTGTAATACATACTACGAAGAAGAAAGTGAAGTTTTTGCACGTTTGGAATATTATCTGCTTTGTTTATCTACAGAGAATAACTGTTTGAGTTTATGGAGCAACTATACAAAAACTAATGATAAAACCGGTTATAGTCTTACTTTTGAATTTGCAAAGCTTAAAGATTCAGTGGAAGCAAAAGGATATGAATTTACCGAGTCCGCAAAAGTTTGTTACGATGTTGAAAAACAAAAAGACATGTTGACTAAAACAATTTTAAAATATAATCAAAAATTTAGAAATGCCAAAAACGGTAAAGACAAACAGATTGCTTTATGGGATATAATAGATAATTTTAAAATATACAGTATATTTCTGAAACACCCCGCATTTGTCATGGAAAATGAATACAGAATCGTAATCGGAATTAGAACACATTCTCATGATGAAAATTGTGAGTTTGAAATACAAAACGGTATTTTTGTTCCTCACATAGAACATGAAATGCCCGATCCCGAAGAAGATTCTTTAATTAAATCAATAACGATTTCTCCGACTTGTGACAAAGACCTTGCTGTGTATAGTGTCAGAAAACTTGCTAATGCAACAAAGCATTACAATGTTTCAATAAAAACTTCTGATATCCCCTTAAGAACACAAGCAAATTAAGCCATGCCCGTTTTACACTTTGTTATAACTTTTTCTCATTAAGTCAGATAATTTCGGTTCTGATTTTTTAATACTTTTAGTTGCAAATTTTTTGTGCTTCTTTTTAACAGGTTTAATTCCTGAAAGTCCGACAAGTCCTGTTTCAGGTGTAAGCATGAAAATATCTTTAATAAAACTCATAATCGCATTCATAGTATATACCCTCTTGATAAAATATCCCCTATAATATTAAAGCCTTTTTTTTTAAATTTTTCGATACTATTTTAGGGATATTCCCGATGATAACAATAAAAAATAACAATTTGAATACGTCTTTTATACGGATTTATTAAAAAAAAATAAATAAAAATTTAAAAAATCGCTTGTATAAAAAATATGTTTTACTTATGATAAAAAAGCAAAACCCAAAAGGAAGGACTATGTCATGAATCCTATAGTTAAAGATTTAAACAAAGAAACAGTAAATAAAGAATTACCGGCATTAAACCCGGGTGATACAGTTAAAGTATCTGTAAGAATTGTTGAAGGAAACAAAGAAAGAATCCAAGCGTTTGAAGGTACTATTATCAAAAAACGCGGCAGCGGAGTTGGCAAAACTATCACCGTTAGAAAAACTTTCCAAGGTGTTGGTGTTGAACGTGTATTCCCTGTATATTCTCCTCGTATCGAAAAAATTGCCGTTATAAGAAAAGGTGATGTAAAACGTGCGAAACTTTATTACCTCAGAGAAAGAACAGGTAAAGCTACTCGTATCAAAGAAAAAATGGATATTAAAAAATAGTTTATTTACAGTTTCAAAAGTTATTAAAGCCATAACCTTCGGATTATGGCTTTATTTAGTTAAGGATTATAAATGCAATTTATTCACTGGTATCCTGGGCATATTGCCAAAGCGGAGCGAAAATTAAAAGAACAATTAAATTTAGTTGATGTAGTCGTTGAAGTCGCTGATGCAAGAATTCCTTTGAGTTCTATGTATCCTGATGTAAAGCGTCTTATCGGAGAAAAACCGAGATTAATAATTTTTAATAAAACAGATGCTGCAGAAATTGAAAAAACAAAAAAATTAGTTGAAAAAATTAAAGCACAAACCGGTTGTAATATCTTATTTACAAATAATACAGATAATAAAGATATAACAAAAATAGTTAATAAAATTGCAGATTTAAGCCAACCCGCAATTACAAAATTAATAAAAAAAGGACTTCTTCCAAGACCGGCAAGAGCAATGGTTATAGGCATGCCGAATGTCGGAAAATCAAGTATTATAAATAAATTAATAAAAAAAACAAAAACAAAGACAGGTGCAAAAGCCGGTGTTACAAGGCAGCAACAATGGGTAAGAATAAATCCGAGAGTAGATTTACTTGATACTCCCGGAATAATTCCGGTAAAACAAGTTGAACAGGAAAAGGCTTTGAAGCTTGCATTTGTTGATTCTATTGGAGAAAATGCTTATGATTTGGAAAGTATTTCTATAGAATTTTTAAAATTAATGCTAAATAAATATCCTTTAGTAATAAAAAACCGATACAATATCGACGAACAAGATGAAGAAATAACTCTTGAAACTATTGCAGTCAAAAGAAATCTTTTAGGACAGAATTCAAGACCTGATACATTAAGAGCCGCTTCCATGCTTATGAATGATTTTCGTGACGGAAGACTCGGAAAGCTTACTCTTGATGATGAAGAATAAATTATTTGATTTTGATTTTGAACAAATAAAAGATGGTTTTTGTCTAATCGGGACGGATGAAGCAGGCAGAGGACCAGGTGCCGGTCCTGTTTGTGCGGCTGCTGTATGTTTTAAAAATATTGACAAAAATTTGATTTCTAAATTATCAAAATTAAATGATTCTAAGCAGTTAACAGAAAAAACAAGAGAAGAATTATTTGATATAATTATTCAAAATTCCGAATATTCAATTACTTTTGGAAGTGTAGAGGAAATTGAAAAAAACAATATTTTAAAAACCTCTTTAAATTGTATGAAGAAAGCTTGTCTTGAGGTTGTAAAAAAACTCGAAAGTGACAAAATTAATGTATTAATTGACGGAAATAAACTTATTCCTAATTTTAAATATCCTCAAAAATTTATTATAAAAGGTGATGGAAAATCTGCAAGTATTGCTGCTGCAAGTATTTTAGCAAAAGTAACCAGAGATAAATATATGGTAATGCTTGATAAGAATTTTCCTCAGTATGGCTGGGCAAAGAATAAGGGGTATTTAACAGCAGGACATCTTGCTGCGATAGATGAATACGGAACGACAGTTCATCATCGTTCAAAATTTTTAGAAAAACATTTTGCAAAGCAGCTTTCTCTTTTTTAAAGATTTTTTATTATTTTGCATATTAAATACATAACGTGTTATAGTCGGACTTATGGTACAAAAAAAGTTCAATAATTTTTTTAAAATATCATGTTTTATAATTTTGATATTCGGGGCAATATCAATGCTGTTACCTTTTTTATTTATGGTATTATTGTCAGTTTCGCCCGAGAATCAAATATATTCTTCAACATTCATTCCTTCAAAAATCACTGTTGAAAATTATATAAATATATTAGAAACAATTCCTTTAAAACAATATTTTATAAACAGTTTTTTTATTGCATTAATAACAACAATCGGGCAGGTTATCATATCCGCAAGTGCAGGATATGCATTTGCACGTTTGAATTTTAAGTTCAAAGAACCTTTATTTTTAATTATTTTGATAACAATGATGGTTCCCCCTCAAGTCAACATTATTCCTTTATTTTTTGTAATGCGGGAACTGCAATGGACAGACACATATCAAGCGATGATTTTGCCCGGAATGTTTGGCGGATTTGGTGTTTTTATGATGAGACAATATTTCAAAATGCTGCCAAAAGAACTTGAAGATGCTGCAAAAATTGACGGCTGTGGAGCTTTCGGAATATTTTTCAGAACAGCACTGCCTCTTGCAGCACCTGCAATTGCTTCTCTTGGTATCTTTACTTTTATTACTACCTGGAATGCTTTTATGTGGCCGTTGATTGTAACAACTTCCGAAACAATGAGAACACTTCCTGTTGGACTTTCTTATTTAAAATCAGGATATAGAGAAGTAATTATGTGGGGAGAACTCGGAGCATACTGTGTAATCTGCTGTATTCCCGTTATTGCAGTATTCTTAATTGGAAGAAAATATTTTATTAATGATATTATGTCAGGCGGGGTAAAAGAATAATTATCATTACAAATCATAAGCTATGCTTCTGTTTTTTGTCATTATTTTGAGAATTGTAATGTAGCAAAGTGTAATAAAATTTTAGTCATTTTACATTTTTTCAAATTTTGAAAAAAAAATAATAGATAGTCGGGTAATAAATCTTTATACAACCGACTAATACAAAAAGTATACACCTGGCCTTAATATAGGAATAACAAAATCAATTAAAAGTCAGGAAGGTTGAAAATGATTAACACCAATTTAAGTTATGCCGTCAAGTCTTATGAAGATTATTCTTTACAGAACGATTATTTATTTCTGAGTTTTATTTTTGAAAAAATTACAAAATATTCTGACGATGATATTGTTGTCACGGATAAAAATTTGCAAATTTTATTTTCAAATTCAGAAATTATAACCGCATCAGATGATGTAATGAAAAAACTTAAACTTAGAAAAAAACACCTGACTGATAATTCGGCAAATATATTAAGACACATAAAAACACAATTTGGGAAAATGCATTTAGAAATTTTTATTACGCCGATTTATACAAATTCATACGACCAAGAGGGTTACTTATTTATAATTAAAAACCTAACTTATGTTGATACATATAAAAATAAATACGAAAATTTAATTTCTTTTTTGAAACATGAACTTAAAACTCCTATATTATCACAGATAATGGCTCTGAATTTTGTAATTAAAAATGATAATTACAAAGATTTGCTGCCGGAAGTGTTAAACTCCTGCGAAATTACACAAAGAATGATAAATAATATTATTGATGAAAATTCACTTGAAAAAGCAATATTACCAATTGATAAGAAGGATATTTCTTTAAATGTATTTATTCAAAATCTTGAAAATGCTTGTAAATCATTTCTTACAACGAAATCAAATAAACTTATTACAGAAAATCTTTTAAATAACTATAAGATTAATATTGACCCTAAAACTTTGCATCAAGCATTAGTAAATATTATTTTTCAAATAAATGAACGCAGCTGCGAAAATCAATCTATACAAATATCTTTTATGAGAAAAAAAAGAGTCCTAAATATCGTTATTAAATCCAAGACAAAAGTTTTAAGTAAAAAAATGTTTAACAATACGAATTTTGAAAAACAACAAAAGTTTAATAAAATCGGATATAACAACGGATTGATATATGCAGGAGAAATAATTAATGCTCATCAAGGAAAAATATGTATCGAAAAAGATGATAACAACAGCTATGTAAAAATATATATACCAATCTAAAAAATTTTGTATCTTTGTAAAAAGACCTCCTATTTAGGAGGTCTTGTATTTTGCATTTGTTACGTGATAAAAACTCACAGGCTTTATTATGCTTTTTCAAGATATTTGTCAATTTCCCAAGCAGAAACATTTGTTCTGAATTGATCCCATTCACGTTTTTTTGTTTCCAAAAATTCGTGGTAAATATGTTCACCGAGAGCGGCATTTGTAACAGAGCTTTTTTCAAAGAGTTCAATTGCTTCAGCGAGACTTCCCGGAAGAGAATATATCTTTTGTTTTTTACGTTCTTTGTCTGTGAGAGCATAAATGTTACTTTCAACAACAGCAGGAGGAGTAATTTTATTTTCAATACCGTCAAGGCATGCTTCAAGAATTGCTGCAAAGGCAAGATACGGATTGCAAGACGGGTCAGGTGAACGAAGTTCAACTCTTGTTGCATTGCCTCTTTTTGCAGGAACTCTTAATAATGCACTTCTGTTTGCTAAAGACCAAGCAAGATACACAGGAGCTTCATAACCCGGAACTAAACGTTTGTAACTGTTTACTGTCGGGTTAAGAATAGCCGTAATTGATTGTACATTTTTCAACATACCGCCGATTGAATACATAGCTTCTTGAGAAAGCTGGTAAGGTGCTTTTTCATCAAAGAATGCATTTTTTCCGTCTTTAAATAATGATACGTTACAATGCATACCGGAACCGTTAATACCAAATACCGGTTTTGGCATAAATGTTGCAAATAAGCCGTATTTTGAAGCAACTGCTTTAACTGTTGATTTAAATGTTACAACATTATCCGCAGTTGTTAAAATATCTGCATATTTAAAGTCAACTTCGTGTTGGCTTGGTGCAACTTCGTGGTGAGATGCTTCGATATCAAAGCCCATTTCTTGCAAAGTTCCGACAATATCGCCTCTAACATCTTCACCTAAATCTTCAGGTCCTATATCATAATATCCTGCGTGGTCATGAATGTTAACAGCTTTAGTTCCGTCAGGATTTTTTGCGAATAAGAAAAATTCTGCTTCAGGTCCTAAATTCATTGTGTAACCCAAGTCAGCAGCTTTTTTCATAACTCTTTTTAAGTTGCATCTCGGACATCCTTCAAACGGTGTTCCGTCTGCATTGTGAATGTCACAGATTAATCTTGCAACTTTTGCACCTTCTCTTGTTCTCCAAGGGAGAATTGTAAATGTGTTTTTGTCAGGGTAAAAATACATATCGGATGTTTCAATGCTTCTGAAACCTTTAATTGATGAACCGTCAAGCATCATTTCGTTTTCAAGAGCTTTGTCAACATGTTCGGAAGGTATTGCCATATTCTTTACTTGACCGTTTAAGTCAACAAATTGTAATCTGACAAATTTTATATCGTTTTCCTTTATCATTCTTTTGATATCTTCATCAGTGTAATTTTTACCGTCTAATCGTTGGTAGTCGAATTTTTCCATACAAATAATTCCTCTTTTTTTTTAACGAAAACATAATATAAATTTTTTTTTGAAAATGCAAGCATTTAGTGTCGATTTTACAATTAATTTTAAAAAAAATAGCAATTTTTAAAGTTGAAAACAACTGCTTTTGTTGCTTTTTCAACAAGTTATTAAGATTATATAAAGTTCAATAAAATTAATAAAAACCCTTAAGGTTTAGATTTTTTGTGACAGATTTGATACGTAGATTTTCATTTAAATTTTTAGTTTAATTACATGGAAAAATACTTAAAAAGCCTCTCCTTTAGAAGAGGCTTTTTATTATCG
>JBJEGL010000097.1:0-11184 GCA_051875035.1 Candidatus Gastranaerophilaceae bacterium
CTGCTCAGCTGTCGGATGAACCTTATTCTCTTTTAAAGTATTTAATATAATTTCTCTTTGATGTGAATATTTCATATTTATATTTAATTAATATTGATAATCATTATCAATGATCTATCATAATTTATATTTTGTCAAGAAGATAGAAAAATTTGTAAAATAAATATACAAAGCATAACAGCCATACTCTATAAAATCATCAGTTAGTCGAATAAGGCTAATAGTCTATTATATAGGATGAAATTCATTAAAAAGGCAGTTTTGTGTTATAAAAAATTAACGATATATAAAATTTATAACAACAATTTCAGGAGGGCAATTAAACCGAAAAGGTAAAATGCTTAGACCTATTCCTCGGTTAGTAATTAGTTTTTTCCCATTGTCATTGATAAATCCATAGGCATATTTTTTATGGTATTTTGATGCTGTAAATAGAGGTCCGATAATAGGTAAAACTATTTGACCGCCATGAGTATGTCCAGCAAGTATCAAATTTATATTATCGGGCATTTTTGTTATTTCGTCTGGAGAATGTGTCAGCATTATAATTGGCGATTTTGTATTTTTTAAAGTATCTTCGATGACAGTTTTATCTTTAGGTTTATATTGGATACCAGCAATATAAATATCTTTCCCCTTAATTTTTATTTTTTTATTTGAATTATAAAGGACATTTACATTATTATCCTCGAGTTGTTTTTTTACGTAATCCGCACCAAAATATTGGTCATGGTTTCCTAACGAAGTATAGAAATCTGCAGTTAAATTTTTAAACTCTTTGGCAATATCTTCTATCGGCATTGTTAAAAACTTAACATGCCCGCTTGGAAAATCGCTCGTTGATAATACTATATCGGGATTTTGACGATTAATTAAATCTATAATTTCTTTTAAGCGTTTTTTTTGATGAGGCTTTACATGAAAATCTCCTGCAAAAACAACTTTTATTCCGCTTAAAGCCTTATCTTCCACAAAATATTCAGTAATTGTTATTTTATTAGGTTCAATATAAAAACTGTAAAAAGCAAGTATTACAATGCTTATTAAAAGAATAAATCGAATAATTTTCATAAAATTTTCCTTAAATAAAGAATATTATAATATTTTTTATAACAATTTCATATAATCTTGATTTTTGTTAATTTCTAAAAATTTATAATAGACATTTAATTATGTTTTTACTATGATTTTCTTACTTCTAAATATTACAAAGGAGATTTATAATGGAAATTATTTTAACAAAAGATGTTCAAAATATCGGAGAAGCAGGCGATATAGTAAAAGTTAAAGACGGATATGCAAGAAACTTCTTACTTCCCCAAAATTTAGCAACAAAAGCAACTCCGGGTGCAATAAAGAATAGAGAACAAAATATTGCAAGAATTAAAGCAAAACAAGAAAAACTTCATCAAGAAGCACTTGCAGTTTGCGAAAAACTTCAAGAATTAGGAACTATTGAAATTTCTGCTAAAGCAGGAGAAAGCGGAAAATTATTCGGTACAATTACAACTAAGAAGTTGGCTGAAGAAATCCTTGCAAAAACAGGTATCGAAATTGACAGAAAAGAAATTACTCTCAGCTCACCTCTTAACAAACTCGGTAAATTTGTTATGACAATTAAATTAACTTCAAAAGTTAAAGCTGAAATGAACGTTAATGTTATTGCATCAGAAATCATTAAAGAGGAAATCATTACTGAAGAAGATGCTAAAGAAGAAGCAGCTGAATAGTTTAAAAAAACATAAAAACAATTATTTTAAAAACCGAAACGAATGTTTCGGTTTTTATTTTTTACATATATTCATATTTCAAACAATTATAACAATTTACAATCTTGATTGTTTTAATAAAGCTGTAAGTTATGTGAGTAAGTGAAAATGACAGAAATATTAAATTTAAGAGCACACCATTTATTATGTTTACCAGGATATGAAGGAAAAGGATACGACGGAGCTCATAAAACAAGCTGGGATACAGTATCCGAACAATTAAAAGAGCATCCTGATACTTTCGTAAGAATAATTGACGGAAAAGATGATTTATGTAAAAACTGTCCAAATGCAAAAGGTGTAAACGGAATAAAGTGTAATGCAGGATTTTTATCAAAATTAGATGAAAAAGTAAAAGACATGTTATTTTTAAAAACCGGTCTTGTTTTAACTTGGAATCAACTTATGGAAAGAGTTTATGCCATTATGAATAAAGATAATCATAAAGAAGTCTGCGGTAATTGTGAATGGCGTCGAGCAGGACTTTGCGAAGATACTTTTTCTCAAGAAAATAAAGATAAAAAAGCGGCCTAAATTTTATTTTGAATTAAATAAAAAAGGAATGTATTACTATATAATAAAGCAGAAAAGTACATAAATAACATTATTACGAAAATTTTCTATCAATATATATAAATATTAATATCTTGATAGAATTTGTTTATGCATACAATTTTATCATCATAACATATATACAAACCCAAAATATCACATTACTTGTAATCGCAAAGTATTTGACATTTCTGTCATTCTTTCCGTTATAAAAAACACCGACTGTCGCACATAAAAAATTAAATACAGACCACAATCCTAATAATAGAACTATGTTAGTATTTATACCAATACGACCGCCTAAGAACATAAAACCAAGGAACATAAAAACTAATAAACATAGCTGAATAACAGCAAGTAATAAGCACATAAACTCCATTATTCATTCTCCTTTGAAATATTAGAAAGTTCAATAAATTTTGCAAATTGAGTATATTTTAAAGCCAAATTTTCAAAAGTATCTATATCGATAATTTTACCATTTTCCATATAAACAATTCTGTCACACATAGTTAAAGTACTCATTCTGTGAGAAACAGCAATCATTGTTATTGAACCTTTTTTGTCAGCAAGAATATCCATAATTTCATGTTCTGTTTTAACATCAAGAGAAGATGTTGCTTCATCAAAAATCAATAATTCAGGATTTCTGTAAAAGGCTCTTGCTATACCAAGTCTTTGTTTTTGACCTTGAGAAAGTCCTGTTCCGTCACGATTTATTTTAGTATTAATACCATTCGGCATATTTTCAATTTGTTGAAGAAGTCTTGCTTCCTTCAAAGCATTAATGACCTTTACTTCATCAATGTCATTATCGGCAATACCCCAAGCAACATTTTTTACTAAAGAACCGGAAACAGTATTAGTATTTTGAGAAACATAACCGATTATATTTTGGTATGACTTAATATTATCAGGTGCAAGAACAACATTGTCAATTTTAATTTCACCTTTTCCAATAAGCAGCCCGGTCAAACAATCAATAAGCGTTGTTTTACCAGCACCGGAAACACCTATAATACCGATATATTCACCCTTTTGTATTTTAAAGTTAATATTTTCCAAAACATACTTAGTTTTATCATAAGAGTATGATAAATTTTCAATAGAAATTTCATTCGTAAAAGCTAATCTGTCTTTTGTTGAAGGAACCATATAATCTTCATATTGTTTGTAAAAGTCATATAGTTGAAATAATTTAGGGGGATACTCTCTGAACATATCCATATAATTTATACAAACTTGACTCTTGTATATCAACGGCAAAATTCTGAACAAGCTGATAGCAACAACACCTAATGCGATAATGATATGTTCTTTACTTGTTCCGTACTGATGCATAATTCCTACAAACAATATTATCATTGTTAAAACAAAGACAATTTCTAATATATACTGAGGTATAAGAGGTAAAAGATTTATTTTTTCCTGCAATGGAACAAGTTTAGCAGAAATATTTTTATAAATATTATTGAAAAAATTTTCCGAACTTGTAATTTTAATTTCTTTTAAACAGCGTAAACTTGCAAGTAATGTATCGTAGGGACCTTGTTCAAGTTTATACTTTTCATCAGCATATTTTTTTGCTGTTCTAAAAATAATTTTATTTTGTAAAGAAGCAGAAACAACAAAAAATACCGCCGCAATAACAGAACACCACGGTAATAAATATATTAACCATGCAAAAATTAAACCAACACAAAGAGTATTAGACGTAAAAACTATAACTCTAAATACAAAGTTATCAAAAACATTATCAACAGTAGTTGACATACTAAAAAAACTGTCATTGTCAGCAATTTTGACATTATGTTCAAAAGGAGAGAATAAATACATTTTCATAAGCATTTGCTTAATATCTAAAGACCATTCTTTAAGAAGTTTATTCTGCCAATACATAATAAATATTCCATAAATGTTCTTTGCAATAATTGCAATGATTAAAAACCATGCTGCAAATTCAAAAACAGACCTCTCCGTAGGCAAGTGAAACACCTGCTGACAAGCTTTTAAAAAGAAATTATCCATCATCAAAGATGGATCAATTAACATTACCAAAAAAGGGAAAACAATCGCTACACTGGCAAATTCAAAAAAACTGGTTAGAAAAGTATAAATACCCATTAACCAGATTTGTTTTGCATGTCCTTTTCCAAAATACTTTAAAAATTTTATAAAAGTATAATAAAACATGAATAAATCCCCTCTTTGCTGTTATTATATCATATATGATTCAATTTTGAAAAGACATAAGGATTAACATCTGCTTTCAGTTCATTTCTGATTCCTTCAAATCCGGAAATACAGGACAATATTTTTGCAACTTTTTCTCTGATTGTATAATCTTCATGTTTATATGTAGTTTGTATTATTTTTAAAAACATCTCATCATCTTGACACTCTTGAGCAATTTCGGAAAGTGCCTCTAAATACCAATATAATTTAAAAGTTTTTTTGGTAATTTCATGGTTGGACAAATTATCATCAATGATATCTTCTTCATCAAGAGAAAGAATTCTTTTTTCTATTTCGTATCTTATTTTTTCTTGATTGGGTACTAATTTTATAACCTCAATAATATTTCTTGCAACAGTCGGAATAATATCATTTAAACCATTTAACAATATTTCTCTTGTTTTATCTCCGGAAAAAAAACAACGATACTCTTCTCTCTTTAAAAATTCATTAATTTTAAAAGAACATATTTCTCGGACAGGTCCATGCTGCCCGGTTAAAACAGAAACCAAAATGTCTGCATCCTCCTGACAAGAAATAGACTGTAATTTAATCAAACAAACTTGTTTCTTTATATCATCAGAACTATTTAAAACTTCAAAAATTTCATTTTTTGAAAAATTTTCACTTAAAAGTTCGTATGCTTTCAGCATATCATCAGGTGTATAAAGCACAAAATAATCTTTTTCTTTCATATAATATATAATACAACAAAAATCCCCTTGTCGAAACAAAGGGATTTTTGTAAAAGTAAAATATTAACGTTTTGAGAATTGGAATCTTTTTCTTGCTCTCTTACGTCCATATTTTTTACGTTCTTTTTCACGAGCATCACGTGTTAACAAACCTTCTGCTTTCAAAACAGCACGGAGTTCACTGTTGTATTCAACAAGTGCTCTTGCAATACCGTGTCTGATAGCTCCGGATTGAGAAGAAACACCGCCGCCGACAGCCTTAACTCTGATATCAAAATTAGCTTGATTATCAGTAAGTGCTAAAGGTCTGAATATCATCATTTCGAGAGCGGGTCTGTTTCCGATGTATGCAGCTAAAGTTTTGCCGTTAACAAAAACTCTGCCTTTTCCTTTAACAAGTTTTACAACAGCTGTTGAAGTCTTTCTTCTGCCAGTTGCCATGTATACTTTATCAGCCATTATTTAACCTCCTTGTCGTCGAGTAAAATCGGATTTTGAGCTTGATGCGGATGATTAGGACCTGCATAAACTTTGAGTTTCGTAAATTGTTCTTGACCCAATGTATTATGAGGCAACATTCCTTTTACTGCTTTTTCAATTGCGAGGCAAGGATTCTTTGCCATTAAATCTTTAAAAGCAATAGCTTTCAAACCACCCGGAAAACCGGTATGTGAATAATAAGTTTTATCTGTTTCTTTTTTACCGGTTACAACGACTTTTTCAGCGTTAATAACAATGATAAAGTCCCCTGTATCAACGTGAGGCGTATATTGGGGTTTGTGCTTTCCTCTAAGCATATTTGCAGCAAGTGTAGCCAATCTGCCCAAGGTTTTTCCTTCTGCATCTATGACGTACCACTTTCTTTCTACTTCAAGAGGTTTAGCCGAATAAGTTTTCATATGCCATCTCCATATTTATATTTTTATCGTATATCACTTTCATAAGTGTAAGCCCTAAGGGGCTTGCTGCCGGTCCTGCTTTTGTTCTGTCCTTGCTGTCCAAAATTTCTTTAAGTGATTCGGGGCATAAAAATTTTCTGTCCATTAAAAGGAGAGTTCCGACAATTGTTCTTACCATCCCGTATAAGAAGCGGTTCGCCACAAGGTCTATCAAAATTTCATCACCGTTTTGAAAACATTTTGCAATATACATTGTGCAAATCTTTGCGGGATTCCCGGAGCCGGATTTTTTAAACGAAGAAAAATCATGTTCTCCAATTAAAAAACCAAGTGCTTTATTGATTTTATCAATATCCGGAGTATTTTTTATATAAAGACAATCTTCATCAAATGCAGAGCGATGCTGCCTTGCAATAATTTTATATCTGTAAAATCTTGCCATTGCACTCTTTTGAGAATGAAAATTATTTTCAACTGCCATAATTTTGCTTACACTCATATCATATGGAAGAATTCCATTTAATGAATATAAAATCTTCGGATTTAAGAAATTTATTTCCGAATCGAAATGTACGACCTGTCCTCTCGCATGAACACCGGCATCAGTTCTTCCCGAAAAGATTGTCTTTGTATATTGTTTTGTCAATGTGCTTAGTGCTCTTTCAAGCTCACCTTGAACAGTTCGTCTGTCAGACTTTTGTTTTTGGCTTCCTGAAAAATTTGTTCCCTTATATTCCAGAATGAGAACGTATCGCATTATACCAATTGGATTAATGCCATTTTTGTTGCATCGCCTCTTCTCGGAGGAAGATTATAAATGCGAGTATATCCACCGTTTCTGTCTTGGTATTGTTTACCGATTTCAGCAAATAATTTTCTCAAAACAGTTTCCGGCATTTTTTTGCATTCTGATGATGCATCTACGACTTCTTTAGTTTCAGCATTCATAAGTCTACCTGTTTCTCTGTCATAGATGTACTTAAGAGCTGTTCTGCGTGAATTCAAATCACCTTTTTTTGCAAGTGTGATAAGATTGTCAGCATACGGTTTTAATGCTTTTGCTCTTGAAATTGTCGTTTTAATTTCACCGTGCATAAATAATTCCGTAGCAAGTGCTCTGAGCAAAGCTTTTCTCTGGTCTTGGGCTCTGCCCAATCTATTTTTGTTACATTGGTGTCTCATTATTATTTCCTCTACATTTCATCGGGGTCAAAACCTTCAGGATTAGGCTGTAAATACAAGCCAACCATTTGTAATTTTTCAATTACTTCATCTGAAGATTTTTTACCAAAATTTTTGATGTTTAACAAATCGTGTTCCGATTTTTTGAGTAATTCCGGCAGCGAATTTATACTTGCTCTTTTTAAACAGTTATATGCTCTTACCGATAATTCCAAATCTTCAATTGTTATTGAAGGTTCTGCAACTTCAGCAACTTCTTCTTCAATAATTGCCGGAGAACTGAGTGTCATCGGTTGACCGGTTATTGATACTATCTGCATAAAATGTTCTATCAAAATATTTGCTGATTGACTGAGAGCTGTTGTTACATCAATGCTTCCGTTTGACCAAATTTCAAGAGTTAATTTATCATAATCAATTACATCGCCAACACGAGTATTTTCAACATGATAACTTACTCTCTTAATAGGAATAAATGTAGCATCTATCGGCAAAAGATCAATCGGTAAGTCACTTTGATGACCCTTCAATACGTCTTTTGCTATATATCCTTTACCTGTTTCAACAGCGATTTCAGCATGTATACTTCCACCGTCAGCAACCGTACAAATCTGCCAATCCGGGTTGATAACTTTTACACCGGACGGTAATTGTAAATCACTTGCCAAGACCGGCCCTTCTCTGTCTATATCAAGTCTTAAAACTTGAGGTTCTTTGTTTTCACATTTTACTGTCAAACCTTTAAGGTTTAACATAATATCAATTACATCTTCCGTAATTCCCGGAATCGATGTGTATTCGTGAGTAATACCTTCTATACGAAGTGATGTTACCGCTGCTCCTTCAAGAGATGAAAGAAGTACTCTGCGAAGTGCATTACCAAGCGTAGTACCAAAACCTTTTTCAAGAGGATCAATGGTGAATTTTCCGTATTGCGTTCCGTCAGAACTTGTCGTCGTGTTCACGCATTTTATTTTAATTGCTTCCATTATCAATTTCTCCTTTACCCTATTTAGAATAGTACTCAATTACGAGCTGTTCCTTAAATTCAGGATCCAATTCTTCTCTTTCGGGTATTCTGTCAAAGGTAATCTTTTGTGCTTCTTTGTCAATTGTTATCCATGCCGGATTAATTGCCATATCTATCATATCTGCAACATTTTTAACAAATTCTGCACTTCTTTGTTTCACGGTAATAACGTCTTGCGGTTTTACAAGGTATGACGGAATATCAACCTTCTTACCGTTTACTAATACGTGACCGTGATTAACAATTTGTCTTGCTTGTTTTCTTGTAATCGCAAATCCTGCTCTGAACAATACGTTATCAAGTCTCGATTCTAACATTTGAAGTAGAATTGTACCAGTAACACCTGTCTTACGAGCAGCATTATTATAATATCTTGCAAATTGCTTTTCCGTAACAAGGTATGTAAAACGAATTTTCTGCTTTTCATTTAAGTGAATTGCATAATCAGAAAGTTTTTTCTTTGCTGCTCCGTGTTGACCTGAAGCATATTGTCTCATTGATGAGGTCAATTTTCTGTTTGATAATTCTTTAACCCCGTAGTTACGGAATAACTTATTGCCGGGTCCTGTATATCTTGCCATTTTTTATGACTCCTTGTTTTTATTCTATACTCTGCGCTTTTTAGGCGGACGGCAACCGTTGTGCGGAATCGGAGTAACATCTTTTATCAAAGTAATTTCTAAGCCGGCAGCTTGTATCGCTCTGATTGCTGTTTCTCTGCCCGTGCCGGGGCCTTTTATGTAAACTTCGACCTTCTTCATTCCTTGGTCGATTGATTTTTTTGCAACTAATTCAGCTGCTGATTGTGCTGCAAAAGGTGTTCCTTTTCTTGCACCCTTAAATCCGCAACCGCCTGCAGATGCCCATGCAATAGCA
Source organism: Candidatus Gastranaerophilaceae bacterium (assembly GCA_051875035.1). Lineage (GTDB taxonomy): Bacteria > Cyanobacteriota > Vampirovibrionia > Gastranaerophilales > Gastranaerophilaceae > RUG841. Next base: position 9,239 of record JBJEGL010000097.1, read on the forward strand.
TTACCTTGAGTATCTGTAGAAGTTACGATTGTATTGTTAAATGTTGACTGAATATGTACAACACCTTGTAATACATTCTTTTTTTCTTTCTTTTTGGTTTTGACAGGTTTTGCCATTATTAATTTCCTTTTTATTACTAATTAAATTAATCTTTTTTCTTTGAAACAGGACCGGTCTTCTTTCCGCGTCTTGTTCTTGCATTTGTTTTCGTTCTTTGTCCTCTTGCAGGAAGTTTACGTCTGTGACGCATTCCTCTGAATGAACCAATTTCGCTTAATCTCTTGATTGCAAGTGATTCTTCTCTTCTTAAATCACCTTCAATTGTATAATTCGCAAGTTCATTTCTGAGTTTCTTAATATCATCATCCGTTAAATCATCCGATCTTAAATCTTCTGATATTCCGCATGCTGATAAAATTTTAGCAGAACGTGCAGGACCAATTCCGAAAATATAGGTCAATGCTATAATCATTCTTTTGTTACGAGGTAAATCTACCCCGGCAAGTCTTGCCATTTTTGTCTCCTTGTTATTTTTACCAATTTTGTTTTTACTCTAAACAAAACAACAATTAACCTTGTCTTTGTTTGTGCTTCGGATTTTCACAAATTACTGCTACTCTTCCTTTTCTTTTAATAATTTTGCATTTTTCGCAAAGTTTCTTTACTGATGCTCTGACTTTCATAATTTCTTTCCTTTATTTAAGTCTGTATGTAATTCTTCCTCTGGTTAAGTCGTATGGTGTCATTTCAACCTTAACTTTATCGCCGGGCAATATTCTTATGAAGTTCTTCCTGATTTTGCCTGATATGTGTGCCAATATCTCATGCCCGTTCTCAAGTTCGACTCTAAACATTGCATTTGGCATTGCTTCTAATATTGTTCCTTCAAATTCAATTACGTCTTTTGACATCTTTTCTTTCCATTGGTTTACGCTTTTGAACGCAAGGGCTTTTCATCCTTGTTATTCTATCGTACATGCTTAATTTCGGAAATCAAGTGTTTTTTTGCGTTTTCAAGCTTTTTTATTAAAATTTTTCTTTTACATTATAATTGTTTATTTAATATAATGAAATATTCAGTCTTTTTCCGTATGTTGAAATTGCCCTAAAAATATGCTTATTAGATACTTTGTAAATATTTGTAAACTTAATCATTAGGTTTTTATTTTTAAAAAAACAATTTATTCGCTTTGTAACAACAGAAATTATTACAAATAAATTCAGATTCAATTTTTGAATAAAACAAATCTACTCGTTATTTCTTAACAGGCGCTCTACTAATTACCCATGTTGTCCACGTATTCTTATGAGAATCTCCCATCTTGTGTACGGAAAACCATTCCGGAATTTCCAACCATTGTCGAGAGCCATCTTTGTTAAACAGCCATTTTTCGGGAGTACATTCAGCGGCATTTATATCAGAACAATGGCTCCATACACCTTGTCCTACAGCAACATATAATGCATATGCTTTACCGTCGTTAAATGTTTTATAATAATAGTCCTTAAATTTACGGGTATTTTGTTCAATGTCAAGTGTTTTAGGATAAGTACCATTTTCTTTGTTGTAATTTTCCAATTGGACAATAGAATCATTGTACTGATTCAGAAAATATGAAACGGAAAAAGGTATTATAGCCGATATTATCCTTGCATTTACCAAAAGCATGCAAATTGCTATCGCACATGAGAGCATCATAACTTTTCTGTTTTTAAGTTTCCAAAACACAAGATTTATCAAAAACACAAGAATCATCAGGAACAAAACAACGACACAAGAAATCATTACAACGTATGTAAGTTTATTTAAACTGCCAAGTGCCCATGCACATTGTATTATAAATTGTGGCATAACTATTGCTGTTACAACGGATAGTGTTTTTATCCAAAAACCTTGTTTACCGTCATATTTTTTAGAAAATTTGAATGCAGTAATGAGCAGACAC
>JBJEGL010000098.1:0-2985 GCA_051875035.1 Candidatus Gastranaerophilaceae bacterium
GGAGCCGGCTTCTTTTTTATTTTTTCAGATTCTCCGACGGCAATATTGATTAAACCGAAAAAGTATTCATTGCATAATTTTTTTACAGCATTATCAAATTTATTAGATAAAACAGCAATTTTAAATCCTTTTTTCTTTAAATGCGTTAGCATTTCAATTATTCCGTCATAAGGTTTCGTTTTATTTTTAGAGTTATGCAGGTAGTATATTTTGAATATAGCGAGACATTCTTGTATTTTCTCTTCCGGAGTATTTTCTGGTACGGCACGCCTAATAAGCATTTCTACACCATTTCCGACAAATTGTTTTATTTCATTGTCAGTACGTTGCGGATATCCGCACTCATTCAATGCATAATTTGTTGCATCTGCCAAATCAGAAAGTGTATTTAATAGTGTTCCGTCTAAGTCAAAGATTGCAGTTGTAGTGTAAATCATATATATTATCCAATTAAATATCATACGTTAATTTACCATACTTTTTATAAATTTGCATTAAACAATTTTGGGATTATAAAATAAAATGTAGTCTGTTTATGAGACTTTTGTAATGAAAAAATACAAGCATTTGAGTTATCTTTTTGCTTTATTTGCGATTTTGCTTTCAGATATTATGTCTGCTGCTGTTGCATATAATTTTTGCAGTCTGCAATTAGGAGAAAATAACGGCTATAGTGCTCCTGCTAATGTTGCTTTTTTATTGTGTATACCGTATGGTATTGCTATTATTTTTTGTATTGTTATTGCTTGTTTTTTTTATAAAAAATATAAGAATTCCTTATAAATATTAATGCTTTTATATTGAAAAATTGTGTTTAAAACTTTTATGTATCTTTCTTTTGTATTAACACGACATTTTCTATATGAGGCGTATGACAAAACATATCTACCGGTTGAATTATTTGTGGAATAAAATTTTTTTCTTCGAGATATTTTAAATCAGAAGCTAAAGTTGACGGATTACAACTTACATATATAATAAATTGTTTAGACAAAGCAGATGCATAATTTAAAGACTCTTTTGAGCATCCTTTTCTCGGCGGGTCTAATAAAACTATATCAAATCTTTTTTCTGTTTTTACGAATTTTTCAAACGTTTTTGCTGCATCATCATTGATTACTTTTACATTTTTTGCATTGTTTATTTTTACATTGTATTCTGCATCGTCTGTTGATGATTTACATTCTTCAACGCAGACTATTTCATTTGCTATATCTTTGAGTTGAAGTCCAAATGCAGAAACACCCGAGTATGCATCTAATATGTCAGGTTGTTTTATTCCTGTTTCTATTATCATTTTTTTTGCTGTGTCAAAAAGAATTTTTGCAGCTTGCGGATTTACTTGAAAAAAGCTTGTAGAGCTTATTCTGTATGTAATATCACCTACTTTTTCTAATATATATGAGTCGCCTGTAATATTTTTTGTAATTTCACCGGTTATAACATTTGTTTTTGCTGTATTAAAATTTGCCAAAATACCGGCAGTTAAAAACTTTTTCTGTATTTCTTCCGCCAAAAGTTTTATATTTTTATCAATTTTATTATCATTCAGCACTAAAGTAATCAAAACTTTTTTATTGAATTCGGAAACACGAAAAACAACATGACGAAGTGTTCCGCTGTGTTTTTTTTCGTCATATCCGCTTATATTGAGTTCGTTTGCCTTTATTCGTATAAATTCGATAATTTCATCAAGAATTTTTGGTTGAACGGGACAATATTTTATATTTACCGCTTCATGTGTACCCTTTTTATAATATCCTGCGACTATTCTTTTTGAAACTTTTGTTTGAGAAACAGGATATTGTACTTTATGCCTGTATTCATAAATTTGCCCAGTTGTTTTCACGGGTAATATTGTTACTTCTTTACCATAAATTTTACTAATGGTTTCTTTTACTATATTCTCTTTTTGAATTAATTGTTCGTCATACTTAATATGCTGTAGTCCGCATCCTCCGCATACATTATGCATTGGACAAATCGGTTTTATTCTGTTTTGTGACTCTTGCACTATTTGTGCTATTTTAGCGATGCCGTATGATTTATTACGTTTTATAATTTCAACTTCAACAATATCTCCCGGGCATCCGCCTTCAATGAAAAAAGGATAGTTATCTTTTTTCGCAAGCGAACGACCTCCATATATAAGTTTTTCGATTTTTAGTATTTCTTTTTCCATGGTTTAATTTTATTACAAACACATCTTTTAAACTAAAGACAAATTATTCTGATTAATGTATTATAAAAAAAAAGGATAGTTATGTATCAATTACAAAAGTTTTTTTTACAGTTTTTATTACATATAAAAAATAATTTTAAGGCTCTTTCCGAAAAAAAATATTCTGACAAAAAGAACGACAAACAAAATAATTATTTTAAGGGAAATGCAATTGCTGATGGTGCAAGACTTGAGATAAAATCTGATGTTTCAGCATTAAAATCTGAGGTAGAAAAAATCTCTTTAAAAATAGTCAAAAAATATTTCGGTAATATTGATAAGACTTTGCAAATCTTACAAAACAAAGGTGTAAAAGTATATAAAACAAAATATGCTGTTAAATTACTAAAAAATGTAAACGAAAAACAGGGATTTTTAACACCTCTTCGAGGATTTAAGGCATTTTATATAAATTTTGTATTTTCTTTTCTATGTGAACATAAATTAGTATTTAAAACAAAATCCGAGTCGATGTTTATATTTTCTTCTTCTCCTATTGATACATTTTTTCTTGCTTCTCAAATATATAGATATGTTGCATTTAAAAAAAATATGCCGGGTTATGAGGCAGAGGTTCAAGAAAAATTTAAAAAAATATACAAAAATCCAAATTATAAAAATTTTTCTTCACTTACGGCAGGCGAAATTTTTGCATTAAAAGAAGCTATAGCAAGAGATGTAGAAGCTGTTGACTTTGCTGAAAAATTACATAAAGAACAAAGTATGGCTGATAGTTTATCGAAAAATAATTTGAAAAATAAAAA
>JBJEGL010000099.1:0-2985 GCA_051875035.1 Candidatus Gastranaerophilaceae bacterium
GATTTTTCAGATGAAGATTTGAGTACTGAATTTGTTGATATATTACAAGATGCAAAAAGTAATATTCCGGGTTACGGCTCAGGAAAAGATATCTGGCAAAATTTTGTAAAGCCTTGTATTATTGATTTTCGACAAATAGCGTGTCTATGGGCAGTAAAATCTCTTTATAATGATTATGAAAATGAAACTGAATTATATTGCTATAAAATCAAAAAATACAATTCTAAAATAGTGAAACAAGGTCGAACAAGTCTTTCAACCGGGCATATTGAGATAACTTCTACTGTTACAAATGAATCGGTTGATTTAATGTTTGCACTTTTACAGTTTTCTGATGGTGATTTTCATTGTGCGATAAGAAATTATGATGGTTTTGAACGATATATGAAAATTATGCAAAAAGTAATTCAAACATATCAAAATTCTCCGTTAACAGAAACAATCAGGCTTTTAGACGAATATTTCGGCAGAGAATATTATACATTGAAGGATATTTTATTTGAGGAACGCCAAAGTATTCTCAATTCTCTACTTAAAAGTAAAATGGAAAAATTCCAATCTGTATACAGAGAAGTATACAATGACGGCAGAGGTAAAATACTCCATTTCAGAAATTTAGGCTTAAAAGTTCCTTCTGAATTTAAACTTGCCGCACAGTATACATTATCGCAAGATTTTAACGCTATTTTTGAAAATCACGAAGATGTTTTGGTTAATGAAAATCTTCTTCAATCGGCTTGTGATATAAATAATGAAGCAAAGGCATTAAATATTGAACTTCATAAAGAATCGACGGAAAAACTATTTGCTGCGGAAACAGCAAGAAGAATTCAATGTTTCACAAAAGATTATGCACTAAATAAACTTGATGCCGCTCTTGATATATTCAAAATTTCGGAAATGCTTGATATAAATCCGAATATAAATGAGGCACAATATATTTACTTCACTCAAATATACTCCAATTTTTCAACTCTTGTAACCAAAGTAAAAAGTTCGGTTGAAGATACAAAAGAGTTTTTGCTTAAAATCTTAAAACTTGGTGATAAACTAAATATAAATACAGAATTTTACAGAAATATCGTTGTTAAAGCAGCTGATAAAATGTCCGTAAAGTAGAATAAATTATATGTTATAATTTATTTAATAAAAAACGAATTAAAAAAAGAAGGTGAAACAGCAGAGTTATTATGCCTTCTTTCAAGATATTACGATGTCAAGAAAAAAGACAAAGAAAAAGCCATGGAATATGCCGAAAAAGCTATTAATGCAGATAAAAACTACGGCTATGCATATTACAGAAAAGGTGCTATTTTGTATAGTTTGAACAAATTTGAAGAGGCACAAATATGTCTGCAAAAAGCGGAAAAACTCGGATATTCAAATCACGAACTTTTCGGGGTATTAAGCCATGTGCTGTCAAAACAAGATGATTTTCAACAAGCACTTATTTATGCAAATAAAGCAATATCAGTAAACGAAAAATACTCAAACGGATATTACGTTAAAGGCATTGCTGAATATCATCTTAAGAATAAAGAAAATGCATTGAAATCATTTTTTCTTGCCAAAAAGTTAGGTTGTAAAAATGATTCTGTAATAATTAATACAAGCATAATAAAAATACTTAAGATTACTAATTGATTTAAACAAAATAAGTTATAAAGTTATAATGACTTTACTCCGCCTCTTGGATTTTGCTTCACGAAAGTTGTTACTCGTCGTCTTGACCATTTCGCCATAAACGTGGGTTGTAGGTTTCAAGACTTTGTTTTTTACCCGCCAAGCCCTTTGCACTTAGCTAAATGGTCGCTTCACCATCGTTGCCACTCGTTTTACTTTTCGTAACTGCAAGACGGCAGACTTACGTATGACCTTACTCTACTCAAAATCCGCTTCTTGAATTTTTTTCATAAAAACAAGTCGTTCACTTTGTTTTACTGTCCGAAAACTTACGTTCGCTATTTATTATTATTTTTTTTCAGCCACTCTGTACAGGTTTGTATAAATTTTTTCGGATTTTGCAAGTATATATCTTCTGCATGCATTGAATCTTTATATATTATAATTTTTTTTGGTTCTTTTGCTTTTATGTATAAATCTTTTGCGTGCCAAGGAAATATTGTCGGGTCATTGTTACCTGCAATAATCAGTACCGGCGTAGGAGAAATGCTTTCAATTATACTTATCGGCTTTATTTTTTCAAGCCAAAATTTTCCCGGATGTATATTAAACCAAGTTTTCAATTCACATTTTTTAATTGTAGGAATAAATGCTTCTTTTCTCCACATTTCATTTTCTATTTTATCAAAATCAGTTGGCGGAGATACAAGAATTAACTTATCTATATTTTTATACTTGTATTCTGTAATTATTGCTGTTGCACTTCCCAGAGAAAATCCTGCGGCATATACTTTTTTATATTTTTTTCTTGCATATTCTATTACTGCATTCAAATCTATATATTCATTACTTGTAAATGTAAAATGCCCTGAACTTTCGCAATGTCCCCTAAAGTCCATTGTAATTACATCAAAATTTTTAGAAAAATCCAAAGCCATTTGTTTAAACGGTTTTGAGTCTTTACACATAAACCACCCCGGAGCAATTATCAGAACCTCTTTATGTCCTGTTTTAAATTCTTCTATTGATATTTCTACGTTATCAGGTGTTTGCAAAATTTTTTTGTTACATATTGCTTCCGTTTTTAAATAGTTAGTTATAAGTATACAAACTATTAAGATAACAGCTATTTTAAACTTATTTTTATTGATATTCATTTTTTAATTGATTCGTTTTTGTGAAAATTATTATACTTTCTAAAATTGAAAGTAAAAATAATGACAAAGTCAATCCTAACCAAAATCCTTTTAAAGACATATTTTGTATATACGCAAGATAAAATCCTAAGGGTATTCCGACAAGCCAATAACATAATAATACGCATATAGTCACGGATTTTTTCATTTTTAAGCCTTTTAAAAT
>JBJEGL010000100.1:0-2975 GCA_051875035.1 Candidatus Gastranaerophilaceae bacterium
AAAGTTCCGGGATGTAGTTCGGGTGGCTCTGCTGCAGCAGTTTCAGCATGCCATTCTACATTGGCTCTTGGTTCAGATACAGGTGGAAGTATCCGCCTTCCTGCTTCATTTTGCGGTATTGTCGGAATGAAACCGACATACGGCAGAGTTTCAAGATACGGTTTAATTGCGTTTGGTTCATCACTTGATCAAATCGGACCTTTTGCAAGAAATGTTGAAGATTGTGCTATGCTTGCAGAAGTTATTTCAGGACACGATGAACACGATTCAACTTCTTTGGATATTCCCAAACCGGATTTTACAACAAACTTGAACAAAGATATAAAAGGATTGAAAATCGGTGTAATTAAAGAATTGTTTGAAACAGGACTTGCACCGGACGTTAAAAAAGCTGTTGATAATACTATTGAGGCTTATAAAAATTTGGGTGCAGAAATTGTTATGATTTCTTTACCTCTAATTAAGTATTCAATCGGTGTATATTATATTATTGCAACAGCAGAAGCAAGTTCAAACCTTGCAAGATTTGACGGTGTAAAATACGGATACAGAGCAAAAAATTGTGAATCTTTAATTGAAATGTATAATAAAACAAGAGCAGAAGGCTTTGGAGAAGAAGTAAAACGAAGAATAATGCTCGGAACATACGCATTAAGCTCGGGTTACTATGATGCATATTATAAAAAAGCTCAACAATTAAGACGCTTAATTAAAAATGATTTTGATAATGCCTTTAAACAAGTAGATATGCTAATGTGTCCGACATGTCCGGATACAGCATTTGAAATCGGTTCAAAATCAGAAGATCCTCTTGCAATGTATTTAACTGATATTGCGACAATTACTGCAAACTTAGCAGGTATTCCCGCAATGAGTTTGCCTGTTGCGGTTGATAGTTCCAATATGCCTATTGGTATTCAGCTTTTGGCTCCAATATTAAAAGAAGATTCAATGTTTAATTTTGCGTATAAACTTGAACAAACTATCAATTTTAATAAACAACATAAGAACAGCTTTTCTAAATAGTTCATATTGTTACATTATGTAACAATATGAATAGAAAATTAAAGTTTGAACTTTAAAATACCGTTAATATACATGTGTAAGTAAAATCAAGAGGCAAAACATGGTAAGCGTAGGACAAACAGGATCACTTGGAACTGAATGGCAAATTCAAAATTCACGCCGTAATAGCTTAGAAAATGTTTATGGTTCGCAAGTTGATTTGTACAGTAACTTAATTATGTCCGGTGTTGACGAAGAAGCCGTTTTAGATACGATTGAACATGAAATAGAAGGTTTTAACGAAACAGACAGAGGTGACTTATTATCTTGGGATAAGTCATTATGGAGCAATGACTCTGCAGATGACAGAGTTTTCCAAAATGATAAACAAAATTTGTTTACACATACCGATCTTAGAAACGGTACCTATCTTGTAATGGATGAACAAACCTTTACAGAAAAATTGGGTATGGATTGGTCCGGTGGAAAACCTTATGATGTATATGAAATAAGAAATAATACAATTAATTTCTTTGATTTTATATTTTCAGGTACTGCTGATGGAAATCAAGAAAATGTTATATTTAATTTAAATGAATTAACGCAAGCTCGTTGGGGTATTAATCAATATACCATCAGAGAAGTTGACATTAATAAGATGACATCAGAAGAAAATAGCGGTGATTATGAAAGTTCACTTGCTCATGATACATTGAGAATTATACAGCAATCAATTCCGCAATGGATGAATAATAAAATTGCAAATGCTTTATCTGAAATTGAACCGGGAACAAAAGAATATTATAACAAATTCCTTGAAATGGCTATTGAATTGATGGATCAGGAAGGTTATACGAAAGGAAACGAAATAAATTCTCCCGGTGATGAATTTATGCAAAAATTCGCATAATAATTAAAAAGAATTAATAAAAAGGTATTGATTAACAAAAATCAATACCTTTTTTTATTTTAATAATTTGACTAATTTGAATTTTATACTCTTGAAATTTTTAAAATATTATTGATAGCTGATAAGATTTTTTCAGTCATTTCTTCTATATATTCAGCAGTAGTTAAACCGTTAACAACAATATCAGCATGCTGCATTGTTGGTCTTATATATATTTGTGCAGCAGAATTTACGTTTTCAAATTGTAAATCAGCGGCATTACCTGTTTTTCCTCTTGTTTCAGCTCTTGCATACCAACGTTCACGAATGACACTAAATGGTGTAAATACATATACCTTTATATCATCAACTTCCATAACTTCCGGTGATAAAACAAATAAACCTTCATTTAAAATAATTAATGCAGGATTTTTTTCGATTTGGTCTGGAACACTTTCACAAGTGACAAAATTATATGCGGGACTTTTGATAGAACATCCGCATTTTAAACTGGTTAAATGAGCTTTCATTAAAGGTAAATTCAATGCCTTTGGTGTATCAAAGGAGTATCCGTTCATAAATAAATTTTCATAGCTTCCTGCTTTTTTAAGTTCTTCGGAAGCATCAACATAATAATCATCACAACGAATAGTTGTAAACAAGTTATTTCTTCCATCTTTTAACAAAGCTTTTGAAGCATTATCAACAAGAGTCGTTTTACCGGATGCAGATTCACCGGTAATACCTATAACGTATGATTTTTTAGGATTATTAACTATACCGGTAACAAGTTTGAGTAAAAACTGCTCATTAATTGATAAAAACAAAGGTTGTTTTTGTGCTTGATCTTCTCTTAAAATATTATTCAATTCATTAACGATTTTAAAAACCAAACCTGTTTTATCAAGTGTAGATTCTGCTTTTCCGACCATATTGTTATCCATAACCATTCCATGCTTCTATTAACATATCATTTTTAATTATCATATCTTAAACATGAAAAAATTTCATCTATAAAGAAACAAAACGTATAAAAAACTTATATTTCAGAGTTATAGTTAGAATAATTATTTATATATTC
>JBJEGL010000101.1:0-2955 GCA_051875035.1 Candidatus Gastranaerophilaceae bacterium
GGTTTTTAATAAATTTTGATATAAAATTTTCCATAACCGCTCCTTAATCTTCTTCCGCAAACTCGCTCTTGAGCATTTCCGATTTTAAAGTAAAACTTCCTTCCGTAACTATTTTATCGCCTTTTTCCAGACCTGACGAAATGAAATATCCGTCATTTGATTGCTCTGCAATCTCAACCGGCTGCTTTTTATATTTGCAATCTCCCATATCAACAAAAACAAAAAGTTCTTTTCCGTACTTTTGAAGTGCATTTTTCGGAATAAAAGGCTTATTTTCCTGTTTATCATTAATTATTTTGACCGTACCAAACATGCCCGGCTGAAGTAAACCATCCTTATTATCAATAAATGCACGTGCAGTATAGGTTTGCGTAGCATCATTTCCTATAGGCTGTATATAATCAATTTTAGCGGTAAAAACTTTATCCTTAAAACTGTCAGGAACAAACTCAATCTTTTGTCCTTTTTGTATAAAAGCAATATCATCGGAATATAAAATTATATCAAGCCAAAGATTACTCATATCCGTAACTTCGTATAAAATCTGTTCGGGAGTTACAACAGAACCCAATGTAACATTTTTCTTTGTAATTACACCGGGTTGCATAGCAACCAACGGGCTTGAAGTAGCAAGTCGTTCCGTATCGAAATTTGGAATTACACCATAAGAAGCCATAACCGCCTTTGCTTCCTGACGGATATGTGTATCTCTTTCTTGACTGTTTTCCAAATCATCTTTTGCAATCAGATAATCACTTTCCGCCTGCAATAGGTCTTTTTTAGGGGTTATACCTTCTTTATAAAGCTGTTTTTCTCTTTCATAATTTTGTTTTGCAAGTTTTAATCTTGTTTTTGCCTGATGAATTTCAATTCTGTTTTCATGCAATGCACTTGTTGTAGACGCATTTATTTTTGCTATTTCAGGATTTTGAATATATGCAACTATTTGCCCTTCTTTTATATTATCTCCCAATTTTACCGGTGCAGAAATAATTCTTCCTTGAACCATTGAACTGATTGTATAAAACTTATCTTCATTCTTCTTTATTTCACCGTTTGCGGTATAAGACAAAGTAACGGGGCGTTCTTCAACAGTTTCCGTTTTAATATTTTTTTCCTTTACTATTTCCTCGGACAACTCAACAATTCCATTTTCTTCAATACTTTCAGCTTCTTGATTTCTTGAACAAGCCGAAAAAAGAGGAATTGCCATACAAATAACTAATAACGCAAAAATTCTATATATCTTCATTGTTTACTCCAATGGCTCTTTCTAATTTATTAAGTGATTTATAATATCCCGAAAGTGTGTCAATATAACCTTTCTGTATATCAATAAAAGCTTGCTGGGAATTTAAAGGAATTAGTATTCCGCTTTTGCCTTCTTTAAAACTTAATTCAGATTTGTATAATATATCTTGAGATTTAGGTATTAACTCGGTTTCATATATTTTTACCGATTTTTCATTTTGAATAATTTCAGAATATACATTTTGAATTTCAAGTTGTATATCATTTTTTAAAGAGTCTATTTGTTTATACAAAAGTTCTTTTTGTGCTTTTACTTTTTTTAATGCTGCCTGCCCATGGTTATATATCGGTAAATCCATATCAATAGCGGCAAAAAGATTTACTTTAGTCGTAGTTTTTTCTTCTTTTGATACATTAATATTAGGTCCTGCCGAAATTGATATATCAGGAATAGCAGTCGCTCTTGCAAGCTTTTCCAAATAAATATTTTTTTCAATATCTTTCTCAAGAGCTTTTAACTCGGGACGATTACGATATGCCGTTTCAAGTATGGTTTTAACAGTATCTTCATTGCTTATATTCTGTGAATATGTTGATATTTCAGCAAAATCAGCTTTTAAATCCGGCTTAATAACTTCAATATCTGACTCAACAGAATTTCCCAACAGATTATTAAAAGTATTAAATGCTTGAATTTCTTCAAATTCAGCAATTTGTATATCGTTTTTCGCCTTAATATTTACGGTTTCTGCCTGCAAAACATCTAATTTTGATATTTGTCCGGCACTTTCCATTTTTTTTGCAATTACCACAAGTTTTTCAGTAATATTATATATCTCTTTCGCTGTTTTTAAACGTTCTTTAGATATATACAAATCTATATATGCACTTTTAATTTTAGAGCGTAAATTTATCACTTCTTCTGAAATTTTTTGAATAACAATCTCTTTATCTGCTTTAGCAGCCTTAACTCTTTTCTTTCTTTTTCCGCCCAATTCAATGGTTTGTTCTATTCCTGCATTATATGAATTGTCAGCAAGTGTAGCTTCCAACACAACTTTAGGATTAATAAAATTACCTGCTTCTTTTATTTCTGCATCACTAATTCCTATTTTTGCCCTCTCAACCATAATTTGAGGATTTTTAATTAAACCTACAGAAATAGCTTCGTTCATACTTATCTGCTTGCAAAAAGAACTTTGAGCATACACTGTAAATAGCAAAAATAACAAAAATATTTTTTTCATATCTTTTTCACTTTATTGACTTAATCAAATTTCAAAAAATTAAATACAATACAATAAATATACCAATTGTAGTTATAAAGCATTAAGCATGGGTAATATTTTTACATTTTTTAAAAACACTATTTGTTGCAATAGATGATTTTAAAAAGGATTACTCCACATTTCAAACAGGTCATCAAAAGAAAATTTCGCATTTGCGGGACTTGTTGAAGGCATTTTACAACACTCATATTGTTGTAATAAAAAAGGAAAATATTTTTTAAAAGAAGAATATGATTTATTTCCGTTCAAGCATATTTTTTCTATATTCGGATATTTTTGCAAAAGTTCAGGAATTTCATTAGGAATTTCATTTTTAATGTCTGAATCTAAACTGCCAACTCTATTACAGAATTTCACGACGTCCCACAATGCAATATTGTTTTGTAAAAGCACATTAATTTTTTCCGAATAATCG
>JBJEGL010000102.1:0-2954 GCA_051875035.1 Candidatus Gastranaerophilaceae bacterium
GGTAAAAGTCCAACGCCGTTATAGTCATTCTTTACAAGTACGCAATCAACACCAATTTCATAAGTTTTTGACAATTTCAAGGCTACATTTGAAACGGTGTAAAAACGGGGGTTTTCGTACACATCATTTTCACCGCTAAAACCGCCGCTTAAAGCGTACAAATTGCCGTCAACCTCTGCAATAACACAATGTCCCTTTGTCTGCAAAATGTTTTCAAGTTCGCTTTGTGGTATTGTTTCGGGTAAATTCTCATAACTAAAAATCTGTTGTGTTTTATCAAGGCTTGTTTCAATAAATGTGTTAATAGCTTTGTCTTTATCCTTAACATACGCTTTTGCTATGTCATAAGATATTGTTTTCTTTGCCATTGTATCACCTCAATTCTAAACGCTTACATTATAACACATTTTAAGCGTTTTGTCAAGTAGTTTTTCTAAAAATTTTGTAAACTTTTTGTAGTCAACTACAATTAAGTTTTTGCAAACTGTGACTTTGTGGACTGCATTATATAATTTCTTACAACTTCGCCCACTTCGTTATTTTGGAAAAAGACTTTTTCAAGTGCGTAAAACTTCGCAATCTTTGTTTCAAGGGGTGTTGCTGTCGATAACAAACGCCGTTTATAGTTCGCCTTTTCGTTATGTTCAAGGCTGTATATTAAATCTGTATCGGGGTTCTTTATCGGCGTTGTCTTTTCGTGAATATAGGTAAAATATTCATTGTCTTTGTTGACTATCTCACATTGTAACACATTGCCGTTAAATTCTATGAAGTAGGTGAAAAGAACGTCAGACGGTTTATAACGTGTTTTCAAGTGCGGATATATTGCCATTTCCCAAGCACCGTTAATAATCATCTGCACACTTTCTTTATCATCGAAACAGAAATATTTATTGCTTTCTTTTTCAATGTTCATCGGTGCTGTATATTCAACGGCTATTGTCAATTTATCTTCACCGAACTTGTAAACGTCTATTGTGCCTTGTTCCATTTGTCCGATATGCCGCAATCCCATTTCTGCAAAGTACGGGCAAAATTTGTTTACCGTGTTACCAAGCATAAAAATTTTAACGTTGTTTCTATGTCTTATAATGGTACTTAACACGTTCATAAACAAAATAAATTCATCGGGCAAATAGTACCGCCTTGTTAAAAATTCATCGAAAATAACCGTTGTTATATTCGGGTAACTTGTACTTTTATCGTGTTCCATTTCAGACAATGCAAAAGAGTATGCAAGCGGCGTTGAACACGGAACGTGTTTTTGTAAATCGGTATCATAATTTGACAAATACCATTTACCATTAAAATAGTAAACCTCTGAATATTCGCCGTGTGTTAATTCTGTAATACATCCGTTTGCTGTCAAGGCGTTATATAACGTTTCTGCACGTTTGCCCCTTATATCCTCTTTCCAACGTCTTAATATTGCCGTTTGTTCCTTGTAGCCGCTTTCTACAAACTTTTTAACACCATATTCAATAGCCGCATAAGTTTTACCGTTTGAACGTTCGCCGAAAATAATATTATAATCGGCGTTCTTTGCAAGAATGTTTTTCAAGCTGTAAAATTGCATTTTCTCTTTTTTCTTTTTCGGCTTTTCCTGCTGTACTTGTTCGGGTTCTTCAACTGTTAAAGTAGCCGTTTTCAAAAGCCTTTTTGTTGTATCGTCTGAAAATTTGACGGTTAATGTTTTCGGTGTATCTTTTACAATGTCGATAACTTCAAGCATATTTTCACCGTCTGGAATTACCATACCTTTTTCAATCTCTGATACTTTAATTACTTTCATTGTAACACCTCTTTAATATTCATTAGCGAAAAGAATAGTTGTTGCACTTCTATCCCATTCGGTTATAATATATATTTTTCCTTTACTTGTTTCATACGCCGCTAATATTCTGTCATCACCATTATTAACGGCGTTATCGTTCATTTCTTTATCTTCTTTGCAAAGTTCGCCCCAATCGCATTTTATATAACGTTTAAAAGCTGTTTGCACCTCTGTCAGAAATTCGGGGTTGTTTTCGCTTTCTTCATAAATGCTTCTTGTCTGCAATACTTTTCCTATGTTAGTTAATACTTTCATTTATTCCACCTCATCATTGAAATTGTCCCACGGGTCATATAATGTTTCTATTGTTACGGGTTCATCATCTTCATAAGTGTATTTTAACACTATTGCTTCATAGTTTGAACCGAACGCAATAGCTTCTTTGTCGCTTTCAAATGCTTCTTCTTTGAATAACTTATTTACAGCGGCGTTCATACAATCAAAGAAATAAAATACCCCGTTTAACGGCTGTTCTGCTTCTGATATACCTATGAAATAAAAGTGTTTACCTTTTCCATAGTCATTCATAGCAAAAGCAAGGTACATTGTTTTGTCGGTGTTTTGCACCTTTACGGGTTCGCCCATTAAAAAGCCTGCGTGTACGGGTATTCTTAAATGTTGTAACGCCCATTCTGCTTTTGCTTTTGGTAGTCTTTTCGGTTCGCAACAATCAAGCATTGTGTTGTAAACTTCTTCCGTTATTTCCTGCCCCACTTTTGCTTGAAAATAGTTGTCTATCTTCCATTGTTCCAACGTGTAAATTTTTGCTTTTGCGGCTTCTTTTGCCTTGTTATATTCAGTCATTGACATTGTGAAAACCTCCCATTTGTAGTTGACTACAATTTATAAAATTTCTGTTTTAATGCCCTTTAAGTAGTCCGTATAAAGTTTTGACATTGACAAGTCATAACTTGTCGGTTCAAGGTGAATACTTGCTTTTTCGTAATATTCGGCTGTATGCCCCTTGTAGTCGGTTAATACGCCCCTTTGTTCGTCATCAATATAAGTGTGTAGGCTTTTGCCCGTCTTTTCGGGTGGAACGTGTAAACCGTCTGCAAAGTTGTCAAATGCTTTCATAATATCCCCCTTGCTTAAATCATTCAACAAATACGGTACAGCT
>JBJEGL010000103.1:0-2953 GCA_051875035.1 Candidatus Gastranaerophilaceae bacterium
GTCACCTTTTAGAACACGGTATATATTTTTACTACGACAGTATTCAAGTCTGCTGCTTTTTAACGGGAAAACTCGGTACTCCGTTTTGGATTAAAAAAAACTATAAAGGTACTAAAATAAATTGGGATGCCATTTTAGATAAGTTACGTGATATCCGTGAAAAAAATAAGCAGGGAATTGTTGACCCTCACTGCGAAGGCTGTTTTAACTTAAAAGAAGATAATTGGGATGAGGAAGAATATTTTTCTAATTTTTATATATCTCATTGGACAAGATGCAACTGCAATTGCTGCTATTGCTATACAGAAGAAAATAAAACCTTCTTTAATTCACACAAAGAATATAAAATGATGCCGATTTTACAGGAAATGGCAGAAAAAAATCTGCTTCGTTATAACGGATATCTTGCATACGGCGGCGGCGAACCTGCTTGTCTTGATGAATTTGACGATATTACAGAATTATTCCTTGAAAATAATGTAAGAAGTATCGTCACAAATTCCTCAGGTATAAAACCCGTTAAATCAATATTAAAAGGTATCCCGACAGGAAGACTCGATGTCACCGTTTCTGTCGATTGCTCGGACAGAGAAACATACAAAAAAATTAAACAAATTGATGCCTATGACAAGGTTATAGATACCCTTAAACTCTATGCCTCAGCTCAAACAGAAAATAAAACTCTCGTTCGCTCAAAATATATCATTATTCCGGGAATGAATGATTCGGAAAAAGAACTTGATAAATGGCTCGAACAGTCTGTCGATATCGGTCTTCACCAGGTTTGTATAGATATTGAAGGAAAATGGTATTTGCCCCGCAAAAATAATGTCCCTGAACATATGGCAAACTTAATTGCTTTCGTGGAAAAACGTACAAAAGAACTTGATTTAGGCTTATTCTATTACAGCTATGCCGACCAATTCCGCTTTGACAGAGATAATAAATTGAAAAACTGTTAAATTTATTAACCTGTTTGGAATACAATAATAAATATAATAAGGATAAAATTATGAAAAAAATTATTGCAACATTAATTGTTATATTTTATTTTACAGCCCCCATGGTAAATGCTATAGAAGAAGTTAATACTGTTGAAGCTCCAAAATGGGAAGAATATGTTCCTAAAAAATATCAAAACCCAAGAACGGATTTTTCAAGAGGAGCATCAATTGCTGAATTAACAGTGGGTATTGTGCTGACAGATTTATTATTGACAGCTCCCATCGGTATTCCAATGATATGCCATGCCACAACTAAATTAAAAAATATAGGATATGCTAATAAAAAAGTTAAATTTGAAAACGGCTTGCAAGAAGCAGAAAAAATAAGCAATCCTGATGAGAAAAAACTATATTATGAAAATTTACTTAAAAAATGCAAATTTACAGAAAAGAAACGCCAAAAACAATTAAAAAAAATGTCAAAAAATAAAAATGAAAAACTTCAATAACCAACAAATTGATTATTTAAACAGTTATATAAAAAAGAAGAACCTATTATAGATTCTTCTTTTTTGTGTATTAACCGAATAAATAATTAATATTTATAAATTTGATTTGCTGTTCCATCTTGCTCATTTACATCATCAACATTTCCTTTTGAAGAATATGTATCCTGTGAAACAGGAATTAATTTAGATACTTGAGGTTTGATAACAGTAAATTCACATTCGGGAACAATATCTTGACCATTCAGTTTTTGAGCAACTGTACCATCATCGTTATACTTATTATTTGTACAATAAGTAACAGGCATTGAATGACCGCCATAAGTAAAGTTTTCATCAAAACTAATACCGTTACAAAAATCGGCATAATTATCTGATGAACCATAAACATCGCAGTATGCCTGTCTAAAAGTAAGAGGTTTTTTATCAGAAGAGAATATTATAGCAGCCGGATGTCTGAGAGCTCTTAAAACGTCATCCTTCTTAGATGCCGGCATAGGTAAAATATTTCTTACTTTTATAACTGCAGAAAAATAATTATTACTGTCAGCGGCAATACCGAGAGGCAAAACTTCACCGTTATCAAAAATAGCAAAAGATATAATATCAACACCTGTTTTGTTTGGATTACTTGAACCGTTAAAATCAACTGAAATAATACGGTAAGTACCATGTGTTGATGAACCGGCAACTCTGTCTGACACATAAACAAGATATTTATTCATAAGTTTAAAGCTTGGTGCCATACCAGAGCCAATATTACCATAGATATTAGTCAGTGTTGCGTTGTTAAGATTACCGGCACTGCAGGCAATCGTACTTGCGGTACCTAAATATTGTGATAATCCGATACAGAAGTTATTACCCAATCTGTAATCAAGAATATCGGCGTTTCCTCCACCGCCAACAGCAGATATTCCTGCAGCCACACAAGCTTTATATGCCGTACCGTCTTCATCTTTATCTAATGCAGATTCACAAGAAAACGAATTCAATGAACCACCGTATGTTGCAGCTGCCATATGTCCAACTGCAATTTTTAAATCACGATAAAAATGATAACAAGAAAAAGCAAATTTTGTTTTTTGTGCCTGCAGTGTTTGTAAAGATAAGACTGAAATAATTCCTACAATAAGAATGACAAGTAATACTTCCCGTAATGTAAATGCACTTCTTTTCATTTATACCCTTCGTAAAAACTGTAAACAATCACTATACGACTTCAAAATTATTATATCATTGTTTAATCCTGTTTTGAATGTTTCGACATTTAAAACCGACTTATTTTCTTCGACTGCTAAAACTATTATACCCCTTTTTAATGAATTTGTAACAATGGATGAGCCTAAAGCGTTATATGGCATAATCAGAGCGTTTACATCATTTATTGTTACAAAATTGTCACAAATTCCTTTTGTAAACAGCGGAGCATTTTGCAAACCAAGCAGCAGGCATGGTAAAAAAGTCGGTGTAATATATTCTGCGGCAGCCTTGGGATGAACT
>JBJEGL010000104.1:0-2946 GCA_051875035.1 Candidatus Gastranaerophilaceae bacterium
TTTCTGTTATCATTAACGTTGGGAATTATAATATATTTAGATATCATCATTCCATATTCATATTTATTAGCATCAGCATACTTTTTCATATTTTCGAGAACTTTTTTATAAGCATTAACTCGTTTTATCTTTTTATATGTCTTTTCGCATCCTGCATCAATTGAAATAACAACATTAATAATACCTTTTCTTATACCTTCTTCAATAGCAGGAGAATATTTTATACCCGAAGAATGAACTCTTATATTGTCCATACCATAATCGATTAACAAATTAACAAGCGGTTCAAATTCATCAAGAATAGCCGGTTCACCGCCTCCAAAACCAACCTCTCCGCCTGGACGAAGCTGCTTTCTTTCCGCAAGTTCTTTAATTTGTTCAAAAATAGAATAATTAGGTCGTTTTGCAAATTCTTCAAAATTTTCAGAAGTAAAACAATAATTACATTTACAATTACATCTTGTCCAATGATTAAAAACCATATAATCAATATAGTCTTCATCATCCCATTCTCTTTCTTTGAGAAAAAAGCAGCCTTTGCATCTGTCAAGAATAATACCTTTTTTATTTAATTCTCGCATTTCTCTTTTTTCTTGAAAAAATTTATCCCAGTCAATCTTTTCACCATAATAATCTGGTATCAAAACTTGTCGACCGCCGCCTTCATGGGTGTTAAAACAACACATTTTAATATCTTCATAGTCCGCATTAAAACCATGTTGGATATATTCACAACTCAAATAGCGTTGTTTAGCTGTATTTATATTAAATAAATCTTTAATATTCTTAAAATTCATCGTGACCTCTTTATAAGCTTAGTTTATGATAATACTTTGTATGCTTTTTTTCAAGAAATGTAGATTGAATTATGTATTTTTGACAATATTTGTTAACTATTATTACAAAATTCTGTTTTATCTCAGAACTAATTTATTTTTTAACGATATTGCATTCAGCAGTATTGTTTCAGGATATTTCCAAGTCTTTCTATACCAACACTGATAGTGTCAGGAGAAGCATTTGTATAATTTAGTCTGAGTGCATTTACATTTCTTTCAGAAACATAAAAAGGGTCACCGGGAATAAACGCAACTTTATTTTCTATTGCTTTATCAAAAACTTCCATAGCAGAAACACCTTTTGGAAGATTTACCCATAGGAACATCCCACCTTGCGGGCATGTATTTGTAATTTCTTTCGGGAAAAATTTTTCAATTGCCTTTATCATAGCCGAACATTGTTCTTTGTATAAATTTTTAATTTTCTGAATATGATTGTCAAAATCATTGTTTTTTAAGTAATCCCATATTACATATTGTGCAAAAATATTTGTATGTAAATCAGCCGCTTCTTTTGCAGTATTTACAGCAAGCAATAGTTCTTTATTTTTACAAATCAAAAATCCCAAACGCATTCCCGGAGTAATTGTTTTTGAAAAAGAACCTAATAAAACGCTGTTTTTTGTTTTTCCTGCTGCAATATATGGCAGTGTTTCTCCTTCAAAACGTAATTCTCCGTATGGGTCATCTTCAATCAACAAAATGTTATTTTCTTCTATTATGTTAAATAATTTTTCTCTTTTTTCTTTAGAATAAGAAATTCCTGTTGGATTTTGGAAGTTTGGTACTGTATATCCGAATTTTATTTTTTTATTTTGTAATATATTTTCAAGTTGAGAAATATTTATACCATCATTTTCAAGTTCAATGTCAATAAAATTAGGCTGATATTGCGAAAATGCCTGTAAAGCTCCGAGATATCCGGGTTTTTCAACTAAAACATTATCATCTTTATCAATAAGTACTTTTGCAAGTAAATCAAGAGCTTGCTGAGAACCGGTAGTTATAATGATATCTTCTTTTGTAATGCCGAGGTCGAATTTTTTATTGTATCTTTCTGCAATAAATTCTCTTAATTGCGGTAGACCGGCAGTTATGGAATATTGGAATACTTTACTGCCAAATTCTTTTACAACATTTTGCATAGACTTGCTTAGTTCTTCTTCCGGAAAAGATATAGGATTTGGCATTCCTCCTGCAAAAGATATGATTGCATCATCCTGCATAGCTTTTAAAATTGCTCTAATCATGGAAGGTGGAGTTGATTTTGCTTGTTGAGAAAGTATTTGTAATTTTTGTTCGGTTATAGTCATATTATCTCCTGTTTATATCATATTAGAACATTGTGCAAAGTCTGTAACTACTTCGGAAACACAATTAATAGTTTTGTAAAAATCAATAGGTTCTTTAGATGCAACTGCAATGATTTTTCCTGCACCGGCGGACTCTGCTGCCTTTATGCCCGAGTATGCATCTTCAAAAACAACACAATTTTTAGGCTCAACCCCTATTTTTTCTGCAGCAATTAAATAAATATCAGGTGCGGGTTTGCCTGGGATTTTTCCATCTGAATATACAATTTTGTCAATGTCAAACCATTTTGCAAGCTTAAAAGCATCAATATAAAAATCAACATTAATTTTTTCTGACATAGTTGCAATTGTATGCGGAATATTTTTCTCACAAATATAATCTAAGAATTTTTCAACTCCGGGAGCAAATTTTGTATTCACTGCGTCTTTTTTACACATATCTAAATAAATGAGTTCTTTTTCAAGAGAATACTTTTCGACTTCCTCTTCGGACGGCTTTCTACCCATTGCATATTCCATTATCATAGCATTGGTTCTTCCAAACATGTAATGAATCATTTCGTAATCGTTAAACGGAGTGCCTCTTAACCGTTTTGACATTTCATACCAAGCATCGTAATGCTTTTGTGAATCCCAAAATAATGTTCCGTTAAAATCAAAAATTACACCTTTATTCTTCATTACTTTCTCCATGTGCTGCTTATATTATATGATATAAATTCTATTATAAAAAATTGTTATTTATATATTCAAAAAACACTTTGGAAGATATTTTAACCGTTTTACAAACCGAA
>JBJEGL010000105.1:0-11074 GCA_051875035.1 Candidatus Gastranaerophilaceae bacterium
GGTCCTTCGTCTTCAAATTATGAAACAATAAAAAATATGGCAAAAGCAGGTGTTACTGTTTTTAGATTAAATACATCCCACGGATGTGCGGAAGATCATAAAAAGAAGATTGATTTAATTAGAGAAGCATCAAGAGAATTAAACTTATTTCTTGCTGTCCTTGTTGATTTGCAGGGTCCTAAAATAAGAGTTGGAGAACTTGCTGCACCAATTCCTTTACAAGAGGGACAGGTGATTTGTTTAAAACACGGCGGAGATTGCGGTAATCCGAATATTATTCCGGTAGATTATGCAGGTATTGCACAAGATGTTAAGCCTAATGACAAAATTCTTTTGGATGACGGCAAGATAGGTTTACAGGTTCTTTCTGTTGAAAATAATGTAGTGGAAGCAAAAGTACTTTACGGAGAACTTTTGAAACCCAGGAAAGGAATTAATATTCCTGTCGGACAGGCAAGTCTTCCTTGTGTTACTGAAAGAGATAAAGAATATATAAAATTTGCCGTACAAAATGAAGCTGATTTTTTAGCATTATCTTTTGTTCGTTCCGCAGAGGATATTCAAGAAGCTAAAAAATATATGGTAGAGCTTGGGGCAGATATTCCAATTATTGCAAAAATAGAAAAACCACAAGCAGTTACAAATCTTCAAGCTATTATGAAAGAGTCTTATGGTGTAATGGTTGCAAGAGGTGATTTAGGCATAGAAATGTCCCCTGAAGAAGTACCTATTGCACAAAAAGAAATTATAAAAGAAGCTGTAAAACAAAGAAAAACCTGCATAGTAGCAACGCAAATGCTTGAATCAATGATAAATGAACCGATTCCTACAAGAGCAGAAACAAGTGATGTTGCAAATGCTATTTTAGATGGTGCGGATGCCGTAATGCTTTCCGGCGAAACTGCTTCCGGAAAATATCCCGTTCAGGCAGTTGAAATGATGCGTCTTATTTCAGAGAAAATGGAAACCAGCAGATTTTGTCCTGCTTATCTTGACTTAGGGGTTACTGAGGATTATGAAATTACACCGCAAGCAATTGCAAATGCTGCCGTTAAAATGGCTCATGACCTTAATGCCAAGGCTATATTTGCTTTTACACATACAGGATATACACCAAGACTGCTTTCAAAATTGAAACCGCAAATACCTGTAGTTGCTTTGTCTGACCAAAGCAAAACTTGCAGAAAACTTAACCTCTCCTGGAACATTTATCCGTTCTTCTGTGATTGGGATACGGTTTTAGATAAAAATCTTTTAGGAAAAATAGATGAATTGATTTTGGAAAAAACTGTTTTTAAAAAAGATGAAAGAATTATAATTATAGGTTCAATACCTAAACTTATAACAGGACGAACCAATTTTATCAGAGTTCATCGAATTGGTGCCAACGATATCAATAAATAAAAAGTTAAAATTTATACAAGGAGTAATTGATTTGGTAAAATGATTTTACTCCTTTTTTATTAGTGCTCGCATTCGTATAAAAATCTTTGGATTTTTATTATAGATTTTACAAAAGGCAAATTTCTTGTTTTTCAATTTTCAAAGTTGTAAAATGTTTTATAAATGATTACGTCTATTCATATCAAAAATTATATATTAATTGATGATTTAACTGTTGATTTTTCAAGCGGTTTAAATGTCATAACAGGTGAAACCGGAGCCGGTAAAAGTATTTTGATTAATGCCGTTGACATTGCTTTCGGTGCAAAAGTATCTGCTTCCGTAATAAAGAAAGGTGCCGATAAAGCTGTTATTGAATTGTTTGTCTCGTCAAATAAGGATATTATTAAAAAACTTTTTAAAGAAAACTGCATAGATTATTCTGAAGAAATTGTCATCACAAGAGAAATTACGGCAAATTCTTCAAGACAAAGGATAAACGGTACAATTGTCAATCAAAATTTTATAAAAGATTTAAGGGAACAAATTTTAGACATTCATTCTCAGCATCAAACATACGCTATCTTGCAGCCTAAAACCCATATAAATCTTTTAGATAATTTTATTGGAGAAAATTCAGCATTACTTGAATATAAAACTTTGTATACCGACTATCAAAAACTTTGTAAAGATTTAGAAACTGCTAAAAATACCGCAAATTTGACAGAAGCCCAGGTTGATTTTCTAAAATTTCAAATTGATGAAATTGAGCAGGCAGCAATTGAGGATATTAACGAAGAAGATAATTTAAGAGAAGAACTTATTGTTCTTGAAAATGCAGAAAAGCTAAAAGAGTTAACATACGGTGCATTTTGGGCAATTAACGGTGATGACGGTTCTTTAACGGACATGATTTCTAATATAAAAACATCTGTTTCTAAAGCCGTAAGGCTTGATAAAAACCTTGAAAATACAGAAAATTCACTTACGGAACTTGCTGAACTTGCAAGAGAAATTTCTTCTGACTTAAGAAGGTATTCAGAGTCCGTAAACAATGATACTCAGCGTTTTGATGAAGTTCAGGAACGATTATTTGTTTTTGATAAATTAAAAAGAAAATACGGTTCTTCTTTAGAAGAAATAGTTAATACTTATGAAAAGTTATCGGCAGAATACAATGCAATTGAATATTCAACAAAGAATATTGAAGAACTTACCTTAAAAATAGAGCAAAGAGTGAAAGAATTAAATATTTTAGCAGATAAGATTTCTGAAAAAAGAATATCTGAGGCACAAAAATTATCTAAGCTTGTAGAAAAAGAGCTTGGAGAACTTGAACTTGCAAAATCACGTTTTGAAATACGTATATTACCTGCGGAATTATCATTATTAGGCAAGGATTACGTCGAATTTTATTTATCCACAAATATTTCTCAAGATTTAGCACCCATTGCAAAAGCAGCTTCCGGTGGTGAATTGTCAAGAGTTATGCTTGCTTTAAAAACTGTATTTGCTCAAGCAGACAATATAGATACGGTTATTTTGGATGAAATTGACACAGGAATATCAGGAAAAGCTTCTCAAAGTGTTGCCGAAAAGATTTATAAATTATCAAAACATACTCAAATAATATTGATTACACACCAGGCTATAATTGCATCAAAAGCAGAAAATCATATCCTTGTTACTAAAAGACAAGATGATACGACTTCTGTTGAAATTAAATCTTTAGATGAAGAAGAAAAAATAAGAGCAATAGCAAGTCTTGCTTCGGGTGATAACTCGGCATCCGCATTGGAGTTTGCAAAATCACTTCTGGCAGAAAAATAAAGCGGCACTATATTGGAGAGTGTCGCCGTATTTTTTAAGATTTAATATGTGTATCCATTTTTCGTAGTTATAACATTGTTCTTCTTAACTCATCGTCTGACTTCGCAGATAAGTATTTTGGGGCAATATCAAAGACTGTTTTGCAGCCGAAATTACCTTCTTTAGATAATCTGTAAGCAGCTCTTGCATAAGCAACAAGTACGGAAGCGGTAAATTCGGGGTTTGAATCCAATTTCAAATTGTATTCAATAATATGATGATTTTCTTTATTTATTCCTGTTTTGCCACTTCTGAAAACAAATCCGCCATGAGGAAGTTTTGAATGATTACTTTTTAATTCTTCTTCTGAAATAAAATGTACGGTAGTATCATAATCTGAAAAATAGTTTGGCATTGTTTTAATTTGCTTTTCAACTTCTTGAGGATTCGCACCTTCTTCAAGAACCACAAAACATTCTCTTGTGTGTTTTTCTCTGGTCGATAAATTCGGATTTTCACAATTTTTAACGGATGCTAATGCTTTTTCAACAGGAATAGTGTATTGTCTTGCATCTTTAACACCGTTAATTCTTCTTATAGCATCTGAGTGCCCCTGACTGATACCTTTTCCCCAGAATGTATAATCGTTTCCTTCGGGTAAAATTGCATTTGCATACATTCTGTTTAAAGAAAATAAGCCCGGATCCCAACCTACCGAAATTATTGCAGTTTTATTACCTTCAATAGCAGCATTATTTACATTATTGAAATGTTCAGCAATTTTTGCATGAGTATCAAAACTGTCGATTACATTAAACATTTTTGCGTATTTAGGTGTTTGAACAGGCAAATCGGTAGCACTGCCACCGCAGATAATAACAACATCCAGTTTATTTTGCCATGCTTCAATTTCACTTATATTTAAAACTTTTGCATTGGAATTAATATGTAAATCTTCAGGATTGCGTCTTGTAAAAACAACTTCCAAATCAATATCAGGATTTTGATTTACAGCAGCTTCAACGCCCTTGCCTAAATTTCCGTATCCTATTATGCCTAATTTCATTGTTTTCTCCATTATATATATTTTCACATTGATTATAATAACAAAAAGTTTTAATAATAACAGTATCTATTTAACAACTTACTTATTGAATGAAAATAAATGTTTCATCAATCTGAACAATTATAAAAACAAACCTGTTAATAAATTATCGCATCGTTTTAATGTATTGAATTTTGTTTCACGAGACCAAGTTATCCATTTTTCTGTACTACTGTTCATTTTTGTTTTTATTCTTTATGTTTTGTCATTAACTCTCAGAAATCACATCATTTAATAACTTTTTGTTCTGAAAAGTAGATATTTATTTCTACACCTTGTAAACTACCTTTTTGGAATCAAAGATTTTGCAAAAGTATAAGTACTAAGAATTTTATTTGATAAATTTTTCTGTAATCCTTCTATATTTATTAATTAGTCTTTTCTTAATACTCAAAAATTCATAATAGTATTTATATTTTTTTAATTTTGAGGAATTCCAATATTTATAATAAATTTTTAAATACTTACAAGGTTTAACAGGGAAATGCCAAGGTTTAACCGGTCCTATAAAATGGAATATTCCTTCTGTTTTATTAGCATTATCAATTGTGTCCCCATTTATAGATATAACTTGATAATTCCATTTTTGTGGAATTTCCTTAATTTTTTCATTCAAAATTATATTGATTAAATCTTGATCAGGAAACGGAAAACTATTATTTTCTTCACCACTTTGACAAAATTTATCTTCATTATTTTTAATAAAAGAAAGAATTTTTTGTGAAATGTTTTCTTTACGCCACATATCCAAATTCATTAAAATAACTCCGGAATTATAATATTTGTCCAATTTATGCATCTCTGCCATTTCTTTATCAGACCAATCTCTTGCCATTCCTGCAAAATAATTTTCTATATTAATATCAAATAAATTTTTTAAATCTTCATTAGCACAAGTATCACCATCTAAATATAAAACTTTATGAACATCTTTAGGCAATATATCCGCAATCATAATCCTAACCATTATTATTGACGGCATGTATCCGTTTATGACTGAATATATAGCATCTTGCTTTAAAATCGAATTTGGATTTACATTCATAAAATATATATCCTGATTACGTTGTTTTACATATTTCGTCATTTTTTCTTTATTTTTATTTGTTAAATCATTCTCTAAAATATAAAAATTATAATGAGAATCGGATTTATTATTTTGTAAAATAGAATTTATTGCTAACATTGAAAATATCGTATATTTGTTATTTATAGTAAAAACAACATTAATATCTTCCGCATGTACTGAAATGGACATTAATAACATAGTAATAAATGTAATTATAAGCTTTTTCATACTTGCTCCTTTAGCTTTATGATTTTAACCATGAAAAAGAAACCCAATACTAAAAATACGTAAAACGCTATGGAAAAAAAGGAAATAAGTTCAGAATTATCAATAAAAAGTTGTGAAGAAATTAACATTGTAGCAACCATAATTCTTGACACAAAATTATTAACAGCCATCAATGTACCTCTTTGCTCAATAGTTACAAACTTATGCAGCCTGCTGACATGCAAAATTGTAAAAATAACCTGAACGCCGATAATTAAGCAGATAATAGTAAGTAAAAAGAATAATAGTAATATATTTGTACCGGCTAATATCTTAAATATACATAAAAAAGCAAGTATATATAAGCAAAATAAAGGAATAACAATCTTTTTAATGTTAAAATTTCTAAGATATTTACCGGCAACTACTCCTGATAGAGCCCTTACAAAATGGTTTATAAAAGCAACTACACCATATAAAAATACCGGAAATAAAGCATTTTGCATTAGTGGTTGGAAGCTTAGTGCAAAAAGAATAGAAAAAGAAGTTAATAGTCCGGAATAAAAAACATAGCAAATTATTAAATCATTCTTATATATATCTTTTACCGCTTTAAAGTATCCCTTCGCTTTTTGTGAAATTATTTCTGTTTTGTATTTTGTATATTTTATATTCGGTAAGGATAAAATAAGGAAAAAACTTAATGAAACGATAAATATTTCTGTACCTATAACAGTTTTTAAACCAAATTTAGAATATAGAAAAACCCCGATTAATCCGGCTAAAGCAGTACCTACTGCTAAATAAAAATTCAAATATCCATAATGTTTAACCATTGTTGATTGTTTATTTTGTGAATTTAAATAGTCATATAGATATCCGGATAATGCATTGTCCATCATAACTTTTGAAATAGCAAATAAAATCTCTCCTGCTAAAATTACATAATACCCATGAAAGAAAAACCATAATGAGTAAAAACCAATAAATATCATAAAAGATATAAGTAAAAGGTTTTTTCGTTCAATATTATCAGACAAATATCCGACAGGAATTTCAAAAAGAATAGATGCCAAATAGAAAATCCCTTGAAATAAAAACAAGTCTTTAACAGTTAAACCGTTTTCTTGATACAAGAATATGTAAATAGGTGTTAGCAATAATATTGAGCGAAGAAATAAAGCTAAATTAAATTTATATATATTAAAATCAAATTTAGAACTCAATGCTGCTGTTTTTTCAATTTCAATAACTTCCATTTATCGCTCTTATATAGTATTTATTATTCCAAATAATCTCTTTACGCTTTATACAAATTGTAAAGAGATTATTTGGAATGTTTATTTTTATGATAGCATAAATATTTTGATATAACAATTTTTATTAAAGGAATATAATATTTTTGTTTTTTTATTAAATCAATAACACCAAAAAGCAATCATAGTCTTTTTTCAAATTCTCTTTACAATTTGTATAAAGCGTAGTCTTAAATCAATATTATTTCTTTTGATGATATAAGAGTTTTGTTATAAATTGTCATAAAATAAAGTTAGAATAGCTTTCTTCTATTTGGTCTTGTTCTATACCAATATATCTAAGTGTAATTAAAGGACTTGAGTGGTTAAATATTTTTTGTAGCATAGCTATATCTTTAAACTTTTTATAATGATGATACCCAAATGTTTTTCTCATTGAATGAGTACCGATATGCTCTTGTAAACCTGCTTCTTCACAAGCATTTTTAATAATATAATATGCAGCAACTCTTTCCAATCTATTACTAAAAATAGTTGTAAACAAAGGTTCTTTAGGATTTTTACCCTTAGTAAATTTTTCAAACATTGGTTTTAACTTTGAATTTATCGGAAACTTTTTAAATTTCCCTGTTTTTTTTTCAATAATTTGTATATGTGTTTTCCCTTGTACATCACCAACATTTAAAGCTAAAATATCTGAAATTCTTAGACCGCAATTTATCCCGACTGTAAAAAAAAGCAAATCTCTTTCCTTTTTTGATAAAACGTGTTCTATTTTTTTTAAGTCATCAAGATTTCTGATTGGTTCTACAATTGTCATATTTCCTCCTTTTTTAAACAAATTCTCCATTTTGATTTTAAGAAACGGGAAATGCCAAAAACAATGTTGTATTTAGCACAAATAATTATTTTGTTTTATATAAATAACGTAAAAAAAAAGGAGTAATATTTTATTTTTAATCCATATAAAATATATTTATGTAATAATTAATTTATGTTGTTTATAATAGCAGGTTTAATTTACCCGGCACATATTATTTATTTTATAACTTTTATTTTAAATCATTATTAAACTATTTAAAAATTTTATATATTCAACTTGTATTTTTTCAATGTTATTTGCAAGTTAAACAATTTTAATATTTTCCGACAAGATTTTGATTTTATCTATTTGGACCAATATATTCAGTCCATATTTATTGTTTAATACACAACATTTGATTAAATTAACGGCATTTTTATTATTTTGGCACATATACCTCTGATAAAAACACAAAATGTTGAATAGTAATTTTTTCGTTGTAAAATAAAGTTACATTTAACGGAGAAATTACAATGGATGAATTAAGAGTAAGAATAGCACCGTCACCAAGCGGAAATTTGCACGTTGGTACGGCAAGAACAGCACTTTTTAACTATTTATTTTCAAAGAAAAATAACGGTAAATTTGTATTAAGAATAGAAGATACCGATTTAGAGCGTTCAAATGAAGCATTTACGCAAAATATTTTCGATAGTTTAAAAGCATTAGGTTTAAATTGGGACGAGGGTCCGGACGTAGGCGGAAATTACGGTCCGTATAAACAATCCGAAAGATTTATGATTTATCCTAAGTATGCTCAAATGCTTTTGGACAAAGGTTACGCTTACGAGTGTTTCTGCACTCAAGAAGAACTTGAAGCCGAAAAAGAAGAGGCAAAAAAGAATAAAACAGCTTATGTTTATTCTGAAAAATGCAGAAATTTGTCTGAAGAAGAAAAAGCAAAATTAAGAGCTGAAGGTAAAAAGCCCTCTATCCGTTTTCATGTTCCGAAAGGACAAGAAATCGTATTTAACGATATGGTTAAAGGTGAATTAAAATTTAATTCAGACTTAATAGGTGATTTTGTAATAATGAAATCAAACGGCACACCGACTTACAATTTTGCTGTTGTAATTGATGATATGTTAATGAAAATTTCTCATATCATAAGAGGTGAAGACCATATTTCAAACACACCTAAGCAAATATTAATTTATGAAGCATTAGGTGCGGAAGTTCCTACTTTTGGTCATCTCGGCATGATTTTGGCCCCCGACAGAAGCAAACTTTCAAAGCGTCACGGTGCTACTGCCGTAAGTGAATTCGTTGAAAAAGGATACTTAACAGAAGCTCTTGTTAACTTCGTTGCTCTTTTAGGCTGGTCACCTTCTGACGGAGTTGAAATCAAAAATGTTGATGAAATTGCTAAAGATTTCAGAATACACGAAGTTTCTTCTTCAAATTCTGTTTTTGAATATGATAAACTCAACTGGATGAACGGACAATATATTAAAAAACTTGATTTAAAGACACTTTCCGAAAAATTAAAACCATATCTTACAAAATATGATTTAACGGAACTTTCCAAAGAACAATATTTGAAAATGGTTGAAATAACAAGAGAACCTTTAACTTTATTATCAGACATAACAGATGCCGTTCCATATTTCTTTGGAGAATACCCTGTTATTGATGAAGAAGCACAAACTCACATTGATTCTGAAGTCGGTCAAACTGTATTAAAGGATGTATTAAACAAAATTGACGGTTGGGATTTTGAAAATCTTCATCAAATTCTTGAAGACTTTAGAACTTACTACAAGGAAAAAGGCATAAAAGCTAAAATTACAATGTGGGCTATAAGAGCTGCCGTTACAGGAAGAACCAGAGGTGCCGATATGTGCGGTATTATGGAAATTCTCGGTAAGGATAAAGTAAAAAAGAGAATTGAAAAAGTTATAAAATAGCAAAATACTCCTAAAATATATAAGGCATTTTTAATAAAATGCCTTTTTCTTTTTAAATTTATACAAGAATATTGCTGTCATTCTGAACCCTTTGACATATCGAGGGTGAAGAATCTCTATGGAATAAATGAAAAAAACTACAGATACTTCGTAAAATACTATTTGTCCTCAGTATGACATCAATTCTATGTACAAAATTAATATTCTGTCATTCTGAGTGCGTAGCACGAAGAATCTTTTTGAATAAATTTAAAAATACAGATACTTCTTCCTCTTGCAAAAAACATTCACAGGATGTTTTTTGCGGCAGCAGAGTGCTCAGTATGGCAATTTACTTAGCGTTCAGCATGACGTGTGCTTTATACAATTTTGTATTAACTGCTGCATAATATTTGAAAAAATTTTTAGTGGCTTGCACAGAAGAATTTAATTTTTAGTAATAACTTCTAACAAAATTTTATATAAATCTTGTTTTCTATGATTAAATCTAAATTCACATTCTTTTAAGTGTAACAAGAATTCTTCCTTTTTTAACCCATAAAACTTTGACAAACTCATTTTACAATAACCCCAAAAACTTTTAATACCGTTAATATGATTCTTACCTTTTGCAAATTCGACAGAATGGTTAATGCGATAGTGTTGATAACCTTTTAAAGATAGTTTGTTGTACGCTCGGAAACTATCCGTATAGCTTCACTTGCTATGAGAATTTTCTCTCTAAACAAACGATAATATCTGTTGATTGTATTTCTGTGTAAATTTAAAAAATTTGCAGTTTGAATTGCTGTTCAATCTTGTGAAAAACAATAAAGAATTTTTTTTATTTTGTATTGGCTTAACTTACAGTATTTGAACATATTTACATCCTCTCATGATGTTAATGTTCTGTGCAAGACCCAATAATTATATTACTCCAAAGAAAATGCTTTTATATTTAAAACGGTTCCTTCTTTTAGTTCAAATTCTTCTCCTGTTGCCGATAAAACCGAAAATCCGCCTGTTACAGCTCCAAGACCAGCACCTATTGCAAGAGTTCTTCCCCAATTGTCAGTCCCGCCTATAGAACCGACAACAGCACTAAGTGCCGTTCCTAAAGCAACAGCTCCTGCAATATTTCCCGCAATTTTTGCACTACGGTGTGACTGTTGATTTGAATAAACAATGGGTTCACTTTGTATTGTTAACTCTTCGCCATCTGTTGTCAGAATCTTATCAAAACTTAGTTGTATTGAGCCGTTTGTATATGCTCTGCCTGCCTTTTCTGTTTTAACTACAGTACCGTAAACAATGCTACCCTGTTTAGCAACAAGTTTATTGTCAAGGCATAAATCATCATTCAAAAGTGCGGAAATCCTGTCATTTTCTTCTAAACTTGCAGTGTTTATTGTTGATTGAAGAACTACCGAAAAATTTATATTCTGAGTAGTTCCCATTCTTTCAACAATTGCGGAATATTTTGCTTCAGGTACAGTA
>JBJEGL010000106.1:0-2918 GCA_051875035.1 Candidatus Gastranaerophilaceae bacterium
GAACACTCTATATGCCACCCCGGGCGACCTTTTCCCCAAGGAGAATTGTAGCCGAGTTCTTCATCTTTTTTCCATAAAGCAAAATCGAGAGCATCTTCTTTTTTGCTTGAGGTTTCAACTCTTGCTCCGGCTTCTAAGTCATCTATCGGCTGTTTACTCAATTTGCCGTATTGTTCAAATTTTTTGACTCTAAAATACACATCTCCTTCTGCTTCGTAGGCGAATCCTTTGGAAATCAAAAGCTTAATGAGTCCAATCATTTCCCCGAGAGTTCTTGTTGCTCTGGGTTCAAAATCAGGAGATAAATTGTTTAAGCTGTTCATTGCTTCTGCAAAAATTTTATAATAACGTGCAGAAATTTCTGCGGCAGTTGAATTTTCATTTCTTGCTTTAGCTAAGATTTTATCATCGACGTCAGTGACGTTTCTGCAATACTTAACATTGAAACCTAAAAATTTAAGGTATCTGTATAACATGTCCCAGGTTATATAGCATCTTGCGTGCCCCAAGTGAGGGTAATCATAAACTGTCGGTCCGCAAACATACATTGTGACGTTGTTTCCGTTAAGCGGTTTAAATTCTTCAAGTTGATTTGACAGAGTATTATATAATTTAAGCATATTAACCTCACTTTTGGCATTATTATATCGCAAAAACAGCTAACCTATTCGGGTATATTTTGCAAAATTTTACATTTGAATGTGAAAAATAAAATTATACAAACAGGTAATGTTAAAAAACAACAGGTGGTTAAAATAAAAATGTACAAAAGGGGAGGGTCTAAAGATGAACATACTCAGAAACATAGCGTATACGCTTGTATTACTCGGAGCTCTCAACTGGGGGCTTGTGGGAATTTTTCAATTTGACCTTGTATCATTTATGTTAGGTGATATGTCTATTTGGTCAAGAATTGTTTACGGGTTAATCGGAATAAGTGCTGTATATGCGGCATTTACTACTGAAGCCTGTGCAAGAACAATTATTCTCGAAGAATAATTCCTCACCGACTTTAAATTGAATAGAATTTAAAAAGACTGTTTTAAAATAATTAGACAGTCTTTTATTTTTTATATATGATAAGATATAAGAAAGACTGATATTCTGAATAAAGAAATTCATTACTGGTTGGTCATATTATTTCTTTCAACCATATTAATATTATTTTTATAATTAGCAAAACTTTACATAAAGAATGAAGTAAAAAACAAATAAAAAATTCTATATGGATAATGATTATAACAAATAGGAAAATATATTTTGAAAAGAAAAACTTTAATAATAAACATAATTTTAACTACGATTATTTATATTATAGTGGAAGTATTTTGTTTTAGATTATTTGTTAATAGTGTAAGCTTTTCTGTTCCGTTTATACAAAAATCTTTAGAAGACTGTTTGGCTAAATACCCTCCGGAGCGGTATAAACAATATGAGAAAAAGGAAAACAATAATAAAAAGCCAATTTTATTTGTCGGATGTTCTTATACATTAGGTGAAGCACTTGAAGACGAAGATACTATGCCTGCAAAAATTGAAAAATTAACAAACAGATATGGCTATAATTGGGGTATATCAGGATATGGTGCTGTTCAAGCGTTAATACTTTTTCTTCTTGAAAATAAATATCATCTTATTAATGAAGAACCTGAGTATATAATATATACCTATATGTTTCATCATCTTGACAGATTTCAAGAACCTGAAATCTTTAATTTTTATAGAAAAAACAATTATATACCTATTCAAAAATATAATAATTTGTATAAGTCATATATATACAGACGAATTAAAGATATAGAGCTTTCAAACTATTTATACAATAATGGAGAGCTTGATATTCAGTTAAACTTATTTTACACAATCATGAAAGACATAAAAAAACAAAGTGAAAAATTATTTCCGAATAGTAAATTTGTTATTTTAATATATTCAGACATAAATTACGATTTGTGCAGAAACTTAATGGGACAAGATGATGAAAATAAATTTAGAATAAATAAAATGTTTGAAATAATGTATTCAGAAGATTTCAAAAAAAATCTTGAAAATATGGGATACACAGTTATAACAACCGAAGAATTAATCGGGCGAAAAATGTACAGACAGGAAGATAGAAATCCCAAAACGATAGATCCTAATTATCCTCATCCATCAAGTAAAGCTTGGGATGAAATAGTTCCTAAACTTATTCAAAAATTAAATTTATAAAAAGTCTTTTTACAATAAATCAACAGGTGATACATCAATTTTAATTTTTAAATCTTTTGGTAGTTTTATAGTTTTAAAAAATTTTGATATAAACAAATGTCCTTCTTTTTGTGCAAAATTTTTAATTAAAATTTCATATCTGAAATCATTATTAATTTTTTCAAAAGCACACGGAGAAGCATTGCCTGCATTAATTTTTTCCTGCCAGCATTTTTTTTCAACCACCTCTTTGAATTTATCGGAAATTTCAAATGCTGCTTGGGCCGCTCGAGATTCATCTTCTGCCGAAATAATAAATCTTATCACTTGTGAGAAAGGAGGATACCCAAATTCCTTTCGTAAATTAATTTCTTCTTCATAAAATTTTTTATAATTTTGTTCTTTTGCAAATTGAATAGCTGAATAATCAGGATTATATGTTTGAAAAATAACATTTCCGCAATAATGTCCTCTGCCCGCACGTCCTGCAACCTGTGTTAAAAGTTGGAAGCCCCTTTCTGCCGAGCGAAAATCGGGAAAGACAAATGAATTATCCGAATTTATAACACCGACAAGTGTTACATTCTCGTTATCGAGTCCTTTTGCACTCATTTGTGTTCCTATCAATATATCAATTTCACCATTTTGAAACTCTGATAAAACTTGTGAATATGCATTTTTTCCTTTTAAATTTTCAGAATCAAACCTTCGTATCCGAGCTTTTGGAA
>JBJEGL010000107.1:0-10934 GCA_051875035.1 Candidatus Gastranaerophilaceae bacterium
GATATTATTTTTGTCTCAGAAAGCGGTATAAAAACAAGAGAGCAAATAACTGAGCTTGAAAAGAACAATGTAAATGCCGTATTAATCGGAGAAACTTTTATGAGGTCTAAGGATAAATCTGCGGAATTAAGAATTTTACGGGGTATGGAATGAAGGTTAAAATCTGCGGTTTAAGACGGTTTGAAGATATTGATTATGTAAATGAGTTTTTACCGGATTATGCAGGATTTATTTTTGCACCGCAAAGTAAAAGATATATTACTTCTGATTTTGCACTAAAGTTAAAAAACAAATTAAATAAAAAAATTAAGTCTGTTGGTGTTTTTGTAAATGAAAATCTTGAAAATATTAGGAAAATCGCTGATTTGCATATAATTGATTTAATCCAGCTTCACGGTGATGAAGAAGAAACTTTTACAGATAAAGTCAAAAGTACAACGAACCTTCCTGTTATAAAAGCATTTAAAGCAGATGAAAACTTGAGTAAAAATATAAATTTTACAAAAGCGGACTTTGTTCTTATTGATTCTTGTCAGGGCAATAAATTTGGCGGAACGGGAACAATATTTGATTGGTCTGTAATTCCGGAAAGTATTAAAGGAAGACTTTTTCTTGCGGGTGGAATAAATTCCTCAAATATACGGGAGGCAATGAAAATTAACCCGTACTGTCTGGATATAAACAGCGGTGTTGAAACTGATGGTTTTAAGGATAAAATAAAAATAAAGGAAGTTTTTGAAATAATTAAGGAAACTGAATATGAGTAATACAAAATTCGGAAAATACGGCGGACAATACATTCCGGAAGTATTAATGACAGAGCTTATAAATCTTGAAAATGCTTATAATCATTATAAAAATGACGAAAAATATACAAAAGAATTGAAATTTTTGCTCGAAAAATACGCAAATCGTCCATCTCTATTGTATTTTGCTGAAAATATGACAAAAGATTTGGGCGGTGCAAAAGTTTACCTTAAAAGAGAAGATTTGAATCATACCGGTTCTCATAAAATTAATAATGTATTAGGTCAAGTTCTTTTGGCAAAATATATGGGCAAAACAAGAGTTATTGCAGAAACCGGAGCAGGGCAACACGGTGTTGCAACAGCAACAGCAGCAGCACTTTTAGGGCTTGAGTGCGAAATTTATATGGGGAAAGAAGATACAATCCGTCAAGCTTTAAATGTTTATAGAATGGAACTTTTAGGTGCAAAGGTTCATCCTGTTACAAGCGGAACAATGACGTTAAAAGATGCTGTTAATGAGGCTATGAGAGAATGGGCAGCAAGAGTTAATGATACTCTGTATGTTTTAGGTTCTGTTATGGGACCTCATCCTTTTCCTACAATTGTTAGAGATTTTCAAAGTGTAATCAGTAAGGAAGCCCGTGAACAAATTTTAGAATATGAAGGCAAACTTCCGAATGCGGTTATTGCGTGTGTTGTCGGCGGCAGTAACGCAATGGGCATGTTTTATAATTTTATAAATGATAAAGATGTAAAATTAATCGGTTGTGAAGCTGCCGGACATGGTATTGATACGGACAAACACGCCGCAAGTATTGCAAAAGGCAGAGTCGGAATCTTTCATGGGATGAAATCAATATTTTGTCAGGATGAATACGGGCAAATTGCTCCTGTTTATTCTATTTCAGCAGGTTTAGATTATCCCGGAATCGGTCCCGAACATGCATATCTTCATGAAACAGGCAGAGCGGAATATGTTCCGATAACTGATGAAGAAGCTGTTTGTGCTTTTGAATATTTAGCAAAAGTTGAAGGTATTATACCTGCAATAGAAAGTGCTCACGCAGTTGCTTATGCGAGAAAAATTGTTCCTCAAATGAAAAAAGATGACTCCATTATAATTTGTCTTTCAGGCAGAGGAGATAAAGACGTTAAATCTATTGCACAATACAGAGGAAGGGATATTAATGAGTAATATTTATAAAGCATTTAAAAATGATAAAGCTTTTATAGGTTTTTTAACCGCCGGTGATCCTGATTTGGACACTACTGAAAAATGTATTCTCGAAATGGAAAAAGCCGGTGCGGGACTTGTTGAAATCGGTATCCCTTTTTCCGACCCGATTGCGGAAGGTATAGTTATTCAAGGGGCAAATATTAGAGCATTAAAGTCAGGTACTAATCTTGATAAAATTTTTAATCTTGTAAAATCTGTTCGTGAAAAATCAAATATACCGCTTGTGTTTTTGACATATATTAACCCCCTATTTAATTACGGATATGACAGTTTTTTTAATACCTGTAAAGAATGTGGCTTAGACGGAATTATTATTCCTGATTTGCCATATGAAGAAAAAGATGAAATTAAGGAAGTTGCCGCAAAATATGGAATTGATATAATTTCATTGATTGCACCTACATCAACCGAAAGAATTAAAACTATTGCAAAAGATACTTCAGGGTTTGTGTATGTTGTTTCTTCAATGGGCGTTACGGGTGTAAGAAAAGAAATTACAACTGATTTGGATACTATCGTAAAATTGATTAGGGAAGTTACTAAAACACCTACAGCAATCGGATTTGGTATTAATACTCCCGAACAGGCACATCATTTTTCTCAAGTTGCAGACGGAGTGATTGTCGGAAGTGCTATTGTGAAAATTATTGAAAAATATGGCAAAGATTCACCAAAATATGTTTACGATTACGTTAAATCTATGAAAGATGCAATGGTAAAAATATAAAAGTATATTAAAATTAATGGTGTTTTTGTTTGTTTTCATCAAGCTGCTTAGCTTTTTGAAAACATTTTTCTGCTTCTTCCTTTCGTCCCAATTTTAATAAAATTTCCGCCTTAGATTCATAATAGTCCCTATTTTTATTATTTCCCCGAAAGGCTTTATCTATATAATGCAGAGCCATTTCAAAATCGGATTCCATATAGAAAATATATGCCAAGAAATAAAACATATTCTCATCTCTAATACCAAGTTCTTCTGCTTTAAAAAAACAATCTTTTGCTTCGGAAAATTTTTCCAAATGAATTAATGCATACCCTTTTCTATAATGAGAAAAATCGTTGTTTGGATTTATTAAAATGGCTTTGTTGGCATACTGTAAAGCTGTTTTATAATTCTTCTCTAAGGAGTATATGTATGATAATTTACTATATAAGTCATCATGAATATATCAGAGTTCTTCCGCTTTTAACAATGATTCTTTTGCTTTTTGATAATCTTCTAACTTATAATATGCAAAACCTTTTCTATAATGAGAAAAATCGTCGTTTGGTTTTACCAAGATTGCTTTATTCGCATATTTTAATGCGTTTTCATAGTCTTTTTTCAACGAAAAAATATAAGACAATTTGCTATATAGGTTACATTGTTTCCCACCTAATTCTTCTGCTTTTAACAGATATTTTTCTGCTTTATTATATTTCTCAGATTGATATAAAATAGCTCCTTTTGCCATATAGGAATGGTAATCTTTTTTATTTGCTTT
Source organism: Candidatus Gastranaerophilaceae bacterium (assembly GCA_051875035.1). Lineage (GTDB taxonomy): Bacteria > Cyanobacteriota > Vampirovibrionia > Gastranaerophilales > Gastranaerophilaceae > RUG841. The sequence goes on from JBJEGL010000107.1 coordinate 3,474, forward strand.
AATCCCTTTCGATGCATATTTATAAGCAGACTTAAAGTTTCCTTCCATAAACAATAAATCAGCGGTCAAATAAAATAAAAATGCAAATTTGCACCCCAGTTGCTCAGCTTTAGAAAAATATTCTTTTGCTTCGTTCATTTTGCCTGAGTTGTATAAAAAAACAGCAATCACACAATATGCATCACCATAATCTTTATCAATATCAATTGCTTTTTGTGCGTATTCAAGAGCCATTTTAAAATCATTTTTTTCAATATAATAATCAGATAGTTGGCACAATAATTCTGCCGTTTCTCCTTCTTTTTTGATTCTTTTCTTTATAGAATACAATTTTATAAAATGCAGTGTCATAATAGTTATTATAATTATTGTGTAAAAATATACAATATTTTGTATAAAAAAGATTGTCAGTTTCAACTCGATAACATTTTTTTTGTGAAGCATCCCATGAAAAAACATGTTATGTTGAGGAACAATCGAGCAGAGTATAAAATTCTCTTTTTGTGACTTATCACTAACTCTTACTTTTTATTTTGACTATAAATAAAAATTTATTATAATTGATACTATGGAAAATAATAAAGATAAATATTTTGAATGCAGCTCGACACTTAAATCATTAACGTTTCTAATTTTTTTATTTTTTGCCTTGGGATTATTTGTGTTATCAGGCTATTTTTTTAGTACTTTATATTTTTACGGTAATGATATTTTTTCGCTGCATCATTATGGTTTGTTTTTTCTGATATTCTTTGCTCTTTTCTTAATTTTTACTATTCCGACTGTTGTGTCAGATTCTTGCAAATATACTTTTTATGAAGATAGGATAGATTTTTGTTTTAAGTATATTAAAAGAAAAAATTTTTCTTTGAAATATGAAGATATTGAATTTTTTATGAATGAAAGATACTTTGGTATACAAGTAAAAGCTAATAATAATGAAATAGCATATAGACTTTATCCTAAAGAAGAATTTATCCCCAAAATCACAGAAATATTAAATTCAAAAATTTCTGATTTAGCTGAATCTGAAAAATGTCAGGCTTTATGTGATAAAGAAATGTCAAAATTCCCTTTTTTTATCACAAGGACTTCTGTTGCAGCGTTTATTTTCATGTTGATTAGTATTCCTGTCAGCAGTTTCTTTGAGATGAAAATGGCTGATTATAATTTTAATAAATTCATAAAAAGTAATTTTGAAGATAATAAATCTCTTGATACAGCACACCAATTATACATTTCAGCAGCACATAATAAGTGTTATTATGCTCATAAACAATATATAAAAATTGATATTTACAAAAATAAATTATTAGAAGCAGATATTGAATATGTTAACAAATTATTCCCTGATAAAAAGGAAGAAACTGAAAGTTTAAGAAAAACAGAAGGCATATATTTTTAAAAAAAGGCGGTATATTAAATATATCGCCTTTTTTATTACTATGAGTTTATAATTCGTTATATGTTCATTGCTTTTAGAATATCGGTCATATCGGCACTTGTCTTATGAACATTTGCACCTGCAAATTTAATAGCATTGTCCGGGTCTTTTAGTCCGTTTCCTGTTAAGATACAAACAATCTTTGAACCTTCTTCAACTAATTTTGCTTTATTTGATTTTATTAATCCTGCAACTGATGCCGCAGATGCGGGTTCACAAAGAATGCCTTCTGTTGATGCAATAAGTTTATATGCTTCAACAATTTCATCATCTGTAACACTGTCTATAATACCTTTAGATAAATCTCTTGCTCTTTCTGCTTTTTTCCAGCTTGCGGGATTGCCTATTCTGATAGCTGTTGCAAGAGTTTCGGGCTTCATAATTCTTTCGCCTCTTACAATTGCTGCGGCACCTTCCGCTTCAAAGCCCATCATTTTAGGTAAATGAGTTGTTTTATTTAAAGCAAGCCATTCTTCATATCCTTTGAAATATGCAGTAATATTTCCTGCATTTCCGACAGGGATAAAGTGGTAATCCGGTGCATCTCCGAGTGCTTCGATGATTTCAAATGCACCTGTTTTTTGACCTTCAATTCTGAACGGGTTTAGTGAATTTACAAGGGTTACAGGATATTTTTCCGAAATTTCTATTACTCTTTCCAATGCTTCATCAAAATTGCCTTTTATTGCAATAATTGTTGCTCCGTACATCATTGCTTGAGAAAGTTTACCGAGGGCGATATAACCGTCAGGGATGAGAACAAAAGTTTTCATTCCTGCTTTTGCACCGTAGGCTGCTGCTGCGGCACTTGTGTTGCCTGTTGAAGCACAAATGATAGCGTTTGAACCATCTTCTGCTGCCTTTGAAACAGCCATTGTCATTCCTCTGTCTTTGAAACTTCCTGTCGGGTTGCTGCCTTCAAATTTTAAATATATTTCTGCATCAAGTCCGATTTTTTTAGCAAGATTATCTGCTTTTATTAAGGGTGTATTTCCTTCATTTAATGTGATAATCGGTGTTTTTTCCGATACTGGTAAATATTCTTTGTACTTATTAATTAATCCTTGATAATGTTTGTCTGTACTCATTTGTTTATCCTTAATTCATTACTCTTATTAAATTATTTATTTTTATAATAGCACCGGAATTTTTCATTTCCTTAAGTGCTTCTTTTACGTTATTTTCTTTACTTAATGCTGTGATAACGACAACTTCTGCCGTACTGTCAGGATTTGAGCCTTTTTGTAAAATATCTGTTAAATTAATTTTGTGTTTTCCGCAAATTGTACCTATTACACCTATTGAACCCGGATTATCGCTTGTGTTTAACGATATATAGTAGCGGTTTTCTGTTTCACCTATTTCGATTCTTTCTGCTTCTTCCGAATGGTTGCATCTCATCATCGGGAGAGGATAATCCGTCGTTCCTATTTCATAATAAAGTGCAACTACATCACCGACAACTGAACTTGCTGTCGGAAACTCTCCGGCTCCCGGACCTGTAAACATAATTTCTCCGACAGGAAAGCCCGATAACATAACGGCATTTGTTACGTTATTTATTTTTGCAAGTACGTGTTCTTTAGGAACAAGCATAGGATGAACTCTTACATCGGCTCTGCCCTGCTCATCAAGTTTTGCCGAGGCAATGAGTTTTATTTTGTAACCCATATCATTGGCAAATTTAATATCTTTGTCGGTAATTTTTGTTATACCTTCTCTGTAAATTCCGTTTATTTTAATTCGTTTGTTAAAAGCTATTGTTGCAAGTGTTACGATTTTATATGCGGCATCAAAACCTTCTACATCACCTGTCGGGTCAGCTTCTGCGTATCCGAGTTCCTGTGCTTCTTTTAAAACTTGTTCATAAGATGCACCGTCTTCATCCATTTTTGTAAGAATATAATTTGTTGTGCCATTTAAAATTGCATCTATTTTTGTAATTTTATTTCCTCTTAATATTGTTTTAACAGGCATTATAATCGGAATTCCGCCGGCAATTGCAGCTTCATAAAGAATTACAACATTTTTTTCTTTTGCAAAAAGAAATAATTCTTCGCCATGTTTTGCTAAAAGTTCTTTATTTGCCGTAACTATGTGTTTTCCGTTGTTGATTGCTTGTTTGAGCAAATCAAAGGCAGGATTTACTCCTCCCATAACTTCAATGACTATGTCTATTTCAGAATCATTAACTATTTCTTCCGGATTTGCTGTTATTATAGATTCATCAAGTCCGTCTATATTTCTTTTCTTATTAATGTTTCTAACGGCAATTTTTTTAATTTCAACAATATCGGAAAAATTTTTAAGTGTTTTTACAACACCGCTTCCTACTGTGCCAAGTCCTATTAATCCGACTTTTATTTTTTTCATAATTATCCTCTTTGCAATTTTTCTTAATTAAATCACAAAAAAGACTTCGTAACAAATTGTTATTTCGTTGTGCTTAAACTTTAGTATTACTGCTTAGCAGAACTAATGAACTTTCCTGTTTTATAATCTATTTTATATTTATTTCCGTTTGTAGCTGTTGCAAGAATATTCTTATCAGGCAGAATTTCTATATTTGTATATATACTTTCTTGTAAAGCTGCATTATATTCTGCTATAGCTTGAATTTGCCATAAATATTTCGCATCATAATCCAGTGCAAAAATATTTTTGCGTGTATTGTTTTCTAATGGAATATCTAATCTTATGATAATAAAATTTTCATATTCAATAATATTTCCTATCGGAAAATTAAAAACAACAGGTTGTGTGTTAAAAAACACGGTTTTATCTTTATATTTAATATTATTATTCATGAGATTGATTTACCTGATTAAAAACAATTCTTTATGTCGTGAGGATGTAAAGTATTTCCGTATTTATCAGTCTTGGCATCTATTATCTGAGTCTGTCCCGGTTGAGAAAGATTATTGGATATTTTATCGCCGTCTACAAGAATATTATATATGTTTCCGGTTTCCGATAAGCCGTTTTCTTTTGCAATAATATCGCCTGTTCCCGGAGGATTAAAAGCTAAGGCAAACGTTTCCGGATGTTTAGCTGCGACCAATTGCGATAATGCTCCGCCTAAAGAATGTCCGGTTACCATGATTTTAGCTGTAGGATTATCGGCTTTAAGCTTCTGATAAAACTCATCAGCATTTGCAAATTGTTCAGGAAGTTCCGCATTCTCAATCATTTGATGATCCGAAACCATATCATTAACGTCATCTGAGCCTCTTATTGCCATGACAATATTATTGTCTTTATTCTTAAATGCTGTAACGGAAAAACCGTTATCCGATTGGGCTGAATCAATAACTTCATAACCTTTTAATTTTTCAGGTCTTAATTTCGACGGGTCAGAATAAGCAAATGCTGCAAAACCAGCCATTGTTGCAGTAAAACCGGGTTTATCAGCTCCGAACTCTTGTGCTTTTTTATTTTGTGTTATATCAATATCTCTTGATGCACCTTTTAAACCTTCAGGCTCATGTGTAACTTTATCAAAAGTTGCGTCCAAATTTATCATATCCAATGCGAATTCAATAGGATAAGATGGTCCGAGTAAATGTCGTGTTTGTGCTAATTTTGATATTTTTTCGGTATCGCTTCCGGTAAGTTTATCGGTTTTTATTTCTTTGATTTTTTCAAAATCATTTAAAGCAGCAGAAAAATCCATAGGAGAAATGTTTTCATTAGAATTTAAAATTTCTCTGTACAAATCAAGCCGTTCATTAACTTCTTTTTCATCTCCGCTTAAAAGTTTATCAATTGCGGGTTGTGCTTTTTTTGTATCTGTTTCATAAGAATATTTGTTTTTTATATCATTTATAAAGTTTTTATTTTGCTCCGTTATTTCAGTCTTTTTAGAAACAGGAACAGATGCAAATGAAATAGGATTTCTTATCCCTATAAGTGCAATACCTGCATTTCTTACAGCTTCATTGGCATTTTTTGATAAAAGTTCTTTATTTTGAATAACAGCATGATTATTTGACTGCTTTGTAACAGTATTGCTAACAGATTTAGGAATATTAATATTTGCTGTTCTTATGTTTACCGCATTCATTGTTTTTCTCTGTATTTTCCTGCTCACTTAACTGTATGACAGGTAATCTGTCAATTTTTTCAATATAAATATACAGCTCTCCTTCGTTGGTTTTATCGGCTTTATTTTGTATAACTTTAATTTTTTTTGTGAAACTATACAAAAGTTAACAAATTTTTACTATAACTCATTGCCAATACTATGGTAAAGATTTTAGAATTGAATTTTACATTTTTAAGTCTATGTTTAATTGTAGTTTAAAATGTTGTTGAAAATATTATTTTAGTATGTCAAAATAAGCTCACAATAAGGAGTCTTTAATGAAAGTAGTTGTATTTGGTGCAAATAACAGAGGGTGGTTGATTGCAACATCTTTGTTTGAAGATCACGATGTTGTTTTGCTCGATAAACCTGAAAATCTTACAGAAGATTTTACACAGCTTGATATAGAAGTTGTTCAAGGGAATGCTGCTGATATTAAGCTTCTTAAAGATTACCACCTTGATACTTGTGAAGTTTTTATTGCTTGCTCCGATTCTGATGAAGCTAATATTCTTGCCTGTATTATGATGAAATCTGTGTCGAAAGCAAGAACTGTATGTTTTATCACAAAAGATGAATATTATGATTCTCTTATTGCTGTTAAAAATTCTAAATTATATAATGATATAATTGCTGATTACATTATAAGACCGGAAGAGTTATTAACTCAGGAAATATTCAGAATTATTACTGTTCCGAGTGCTACTCACGTTGAAAATTTTGCCAAAGGCAGAGCAAGGCTGCTTGAATATCCTATTAAAGGTAATTCTCCGTTAATTGATAAGCAGATAAAAACTTGTTCTTTTCCTCAAGAGGTTTTGATTGTCGGTATTACCAGAAATTCTGAATTATTTATTCCTTCAGGAGAAACTGTTTTACAATCTGGTGATAAAGTTATTTTTATGGGTTCTGCAAAATCCTTGAATTTGCTTGCAGCGAGTGTTTTTAGAGAAGATACAAAAATAAAATCGGTTGTTATTATAGGCGGTGGCAATGTGGGGTTACTACTTGCAGAAACGCTTGAACAGGCAGATATTTATTGTAAAATTTTTGAAAAAAATATAAAACGTTGTGAATATATTTCAGAACTTCTTAAAAAGTCTTTGGTTATTAATGGTGACGGTACTGATATTCAATTGTTAACAAACGAATCTGTTGAAGATGCGGATGTTCTCGTTAGTGTTACCGATAATGATGAAAAAAATCTGTTATGTTCTCTGCTTGCAAAGCAGTCAGGTGTTAAAAAAGTAATTTCAAGAGTTTCTAAAGAACCAAATGCTCGTCTGTTTGAAAAGGTCGGAATTGATGTTGCAGTATCACAAAACCATGCTGCTATGCACGAAATATATAACCACCTTATTGTACCTGATATCTCAATTCTTGCTACTGTTGAAAGAGGTCAAGGCGAAGTTATTGAAGTTTTAATTCCGAAAGATTTTTCCGAAAGAAAAGTTATGGATTTAAGATTCCCCAAAAGAGCTATTATCGGTGTGATTGAGAGAAATAATAAAATGATTATTCCAAAGGGAGATACTGTGATTTTGGGAAATGATAATCTTATTATTTTTACTATGCAGGATGCTTCTGCATGTATAAAAAAATATCTTCTAAGTTGTTAGGTGTTATATGAGACTTCATTTTATTGCGGTAGCCATAAGTTTGATTCTAAGGTATTTGAATGTCGTAATGCTTGTGCCTGTTATTGTTGCATTGTATTTTAAAGATTTCTATTCCTGTTCGGCTTTTTTGCTGACAATGCTTATAAATTTTATTCTGTCGGTACTACTTAATCCTAAAAAAATTGATGCAGATTTGCTTAATGATATAAAAAAATCAGAAGCTCTTGCAATTGTCGCTTTTTCTTGGATATGTATTTCTTTACTCAGTGCAATTCCTTATCTTTTCTATGGATTATCACCGGTAAATGCACTTT
>JBJEGL010000108.1:0-2871 GCA_051875035.1 Candidatus Gastranaerophilaceae bacterium
TAACATATGCGGAAGTTATGGTATCGCAATTATCATATTAACAATAGCCGTAAGATTGTTAATGTGGCCTTTAAGTGTATCACAACAGCGTTCAATGAAGGTTATGCAAAAAATGCAGCCTAAAATGAAGATGATACAAGACAGATACAAAGATGATCCTCAAGTTATGCAGCGTAAAATGATGGAATTTTACAAAGAAAACAATTTTAATCCTATGAGTGGTTGTTTTCCTGTATTAATCCAAATGCCAATATTCATTTTATTATATACAGCATTAATCAGTCCTCAATTTATTGATTTAGCCGGTAATGCAAAGTTTCTGTTTATAAACAGACTTGATGCCACTATCAGAGGAACATCGGCACGTTCTGCTGACGGCAGCTTTACTATAAACGGTAATTCAAACTTTTCATTAGGTAAAAAAGCAACAGTCTATTATAGTGACGGTTCAAAAGAAGAAGCAAAAGTATTTAAGTCTAAAGATAATCTCCGTTATACTAACAAAGTGTTAGCAGGTGAACCTATTGATTTTAGACTTGCTCTCAGTGCTTTTGATGTAGAAACCTCAGAAAATAAAACAATTCAAGGTGCTGATGTAGAAATTTCAAATATATCAACAAGAGAAGTTGAAAATGTTAAATTTGAACGAAAAGGAGATATTTTAGTTTCTGACGTACCAACGGTTGGTGCAAGTAATAAAATGAATTATGACGTACTTGCTCTTGTTATAATTTTCGGTGCTTCTATGTGGTTTGCAACAAAGGTTATGACATATACCAACAAATCTTCAGGACAAAAAATGGACCCTCAGCAAGAAGCTATGCAAAAGACGATGGGAACAACAATGCCTCTTATTTTAACGGCAACTTTTTTCTTTATTCCTATTCCGGCAGGCGTATTGTTATACCTTGTTGTAAGTAATTTTGTTCAAATTATTCAAACTTTTGTGATAAACAAACAGCTTGAAGAAGCGGATAAAAATCCAAAAGTTATTGATGTAAAACCGGAAAATTAAAGTATGAAATTAAATGAATTTGACTATGAATTACCAAAAGAACTCATAGCACAACTACCTTCACAAAAAAGAGAAAATTCAAAGATGCTTGTCTTAAACAGACAGGCTCTTTGTTTTGAAGATAAACATTTTTATGATATTGTTGATTGCCTTAATGAGAGTGATTTTCTTGTATTAAATAATACAAAGGTTATTCCTGCAAGGCTTTTTTCAATAAAAGATACAGGTGCCAAAATAGAAATTTTTCTTGTTCGAGAAATTGAAAAGTCGATTTGGATAGCATTAATAAAACCTTCAAAACGTGTAAAACCGCAAATGAAATTAAAGGTCGGTGAAAAGTTATCTGTCGAAATTATAGAAAAATTAGATGATAAGTGGAAAATCAAATTGAATTATACAGGCAATATTTTTGATATTCTTTCGGAATACGGAAATATTCCTCTTCCTCCATATATTGAAAGAAATATGACTGAATCTCAATATAAAAGTCTTGATTTTGAAAGATATCAGACTGTTTATGCTAAGTATGAAGGCTCAGTTGCTGCTCCAACAGCAGGTTTACATTTTACAAACGAAATACTTGAAAAGTTAGAAAAAAAAGGAGTCCAAAAAGCATTTGTTCATCTTAATGTCGGTTTAGGAACGTTTAAACCTGTTACGGCTGAAAATATTGAAGAACATAGTATGGATTCCGAACAGTTTGAAATTCCCGAAGAAAGTGCAATCGCAATAAATAAGGCAATTGAGGAAGGAAAAAATATTGTTGCGGTTGGAACAACAAGTGTAAGAACACTGGAAACTACAATGCAAAAATACGGCAAAATTATTCCTGTTAAAGACCACTCGGAACTCTTTATTTATCCCGGATTTGAGTTTAAAATCGTAAATAAAATAATTACAAATTTTCACCTGCCCAAATCAACATTGCTAATGTTAGTGTCTGCATTTGCAGGTAAAGAATTTATATTTGATGCATATAAACACGCAATAGAAGAAAAATACCGTTTTTACAGCTATGGCGATTGTATGCTCATAAAATAGTTATTTTGTAACAAAGAAAATCTATTCAATGTCTTTATGTGTAAATTTTCTTTCACCCGAACAAAATTCTGATACAATATCACCATTTCCAAAAATTTGATATTTATAAATCGTTAGACCGTCAAGTCCGACAGGACCTCTTGCATGAGTTTTGTTTGTAGAGATTCCTACTTCCGCCCCAAAGCCGTATCTAAAACCGTCAGCAAATCTTGTAGAAACATTGTGATAAACTCCTGCGGAATCTACTCTATCCATAAAATATTTAACACTATCGATGTTTTCGCTTATTATGCAGTCTGTATGACCCGAGCCGTACTCATTAATATGATTAACTGCTCCTTCAACACTATCAACTATTTTTACGGAAATTTCTTTTTCTCCGTATTCATGAGCCCACTCTTGAACTTCTCCTATACTTGTTTCAATATTTCTTGCTTTGTCGTCACCGTTAACTTTTACACCAATTTCTTTCATTTTGGCAACAAATAGCGGTAAAAATTTATCGGAAATATTTTTGTGAATTAAAATAGTTTCAACAGCATTGCAGGCAGCCGGATATTGACATTTTGCATCTTCTATAATCCTTAAAGCTTTGACAAAATCTGCTGTTTCATCAACAAATATATGACAAATTCCGCTTGCGTGTCCGAGTACGGGAATTTTTGTGTTTGATTGAATATATTTAACAAGACTGTTTGAGCCTCTTGGAATAATTAAATCTATTGATTTGTCCTCAGATAACATTTGAGCAACATCATCGTGTGAAATTAAAAAATTAATTACATTTTTAGGAAAATTTTCTGTTTTATCAAGAG
>JBJEGL010000109.1:0-2850 GCA_051875035.1 Candidatus Gastranaerophilaceae bacterium
GAACTCTTGTTAAACCATTTGCATGTGAGCCATCAGGTTTTTCAACCTCAGTTATTGTTAATGCACCTTTATTACCAAATTTAATTCTTCCGCCTAAAGTAAGAAGATTTTTTACCCAGCCAACGGCTTCAATAACTTTTGTTATTGCCCATGCAATTCCTTTACCGAATTTATATCCCCAACTTTCCGCTTTTTTACCATCTGTATTAATTGGAGTAAATAAATTTTTTACACAATCAACAATCGGTTTAACAGCCTGCCCTATTGCCGTAAAAGTCGGCTGCAGCGGAGCAAGTCCTTCTTGTATACCTCTAAACATTCCTTGAAAAAATGCTGTAATCGGCTTCCAATATTTAACAATTAATAATGCTCCAACAGCAATTCCTGTTATTGCAAGTGTAACAGGATTGGTTAAAATTCCTAAGCTGAATGTTCCAAATGCTTTTAATCCTGTCAAAAGAGAAGAAACAAAACTTTTAATACTAAAATTTGATATTGCTGTTAGTGCCGTTTGAAATCCTGCTATTGAATTTGATGGCATTTTAACAAAAAAGTTTTTAATTCCGTTTAAAGTATTTAAAGAATTTGAAGGTATTGCCTTAAAAAATGCACTTATGCCATCTTTTGCACCAATAAAACCAAGCTGTACAGCTTTAATTCTTTTTTGACCTAAAATTGTAAAATCTGATATTAATGTTTGTAATACGGCTTTTCCACCGCTAAAGTTGCCGAATTTTTTTGTAGATTCTAAAACTCTGCTTAGTACAAGTTCTGTTCCTTTTAATTCTGCGGTATTACCTATAAAATTAAGTAAAACACCTTTTCTTCCGCTTAAAAAATTAAATAAAAATCCATATCCGCTTTTCACACTTTCTACTGATTTTAAAAGAGTTCCTGTTGCAAAAGATAATGAACCGACAGAGAATAATATTGTTCCTAAGCTTGCAACTGATATAGCTGCAAGGGATTTAACAGAATCAGGCATTATATCCAAAGTATTTGAAAAAGTTTGAACACCGCTAACAAATTTTGTAAACATCGGCATTAAAGAATTTCCCATATCAATGCTGATTTTTTGGAGTGAATTTCTCAAAATTGCAAGTTGATTATTAAAGCCCTGTGTCTGTTTTTGATATGCTTTCGAGAGTGCATCACCGCCGTATCTCATATCATTTAATGTTTGAAGATAAGTCTTATTATTTGCTCCTGTTAAAGATAAAATTGCATTGTATGCTTCTACACTGCCGACAAGCTGTATAAGTTTCGCCTGATTTCCGTCTGTTGCTTTATTAATACGGTTAAAGGCATTAACCATACCTCCGCTTTTTTCAACCAAATCCGAAAAAGATTTTGCACCCAATTTATTAAATACTGCCATTTGTTCTTTGGTTCCCCTTGAAAGTCCGGCAATGGCAGCTTTAATCTGAGTATGAGCTATACTTGCTTTTAAACCGGATGTTGTCATTGCAGCAACCGAGGCAGAATATTCATCTAATGGGACTTTAGCGGCTGCAACGACTCCCGCTGTTTGTCCAAAACCTTGTGCAAATTCAGAAATATTTGTTTTTCCGTATTTTACAACTTTAAAAAACATATCATATATGCGGTCGCCTTCTTTGCCCTTTAAATTAAAAGCATTAATAGCGGACGTTGCAATGTCAACAGCTTCAGCAGTTGAAGAAAGACCCGCAACAGAAAGCATTTCAGAGCCTTTCAATACTTTAAACTGGTCAGAAGCCTCAATGCCGGCACTTCTTATGGAATAAAGTCCGTCTGTCAAATCAGATATTGCTTTTGGGGAAGATTTTCCGATTTTCAAAACTTCCTTGCTCATATTACTTAAGGACTCGGTATTTGTATCTATAAGTGTTGAAATGTTATTCATTCCCTGTTCAAAGTCTGCCGCAGTTTTGACATTAACAACACCAAAAGCACTTAAAGCAGTACCTGCAACCATTGTTTTTTTACCGAAACTTTGAAAACTATCACCGATTTTATCAAGTGAAATATTTAATTTTTTAAATTCATTTTCAAGTTTTTTTGCTTCAATTGATACTTTAGTTAATTCATCCTTTGATACTATCGAAACTTTTTTAATCGTTTCACTTGTTTTTGTAAATTCTTTATTTACTTTTTCGCTTGATTTTGCAACTTTTGTAAGCTCACTTTTTGAAGTATTTGAAACCTGTGTCAAAGTCTTTGACACATTGTCATTTGCGTTTATTTCAAATTTTAGTTTCAAATCACTCATAAATTACCTTTAAATTACTCAAAATTATTCATATGATTATGAAGTTCATATGCAGGTTTCAGATAAAAATATATTTTTTCAATGCTCCAATTTTCAATTTCGACAATTGATGAACCCGTAAAATGCGAGAGAAAAACTATATCTTTTGCCTCAAGTTCTGAAAATTTATAATCGGCAGAATATAAAATTACTAAACCATTTGAGGCTTTTTTTTAGTTTGATACACTGTTTCAAGCAAAAGAACATCATCCAATTCCAAATCAAGAATTTCATCGGGAGTATATTTGTTTCCGTTAAAAGTGCAAAGAAGTGCAAGAATAAAAACGCTTAAACTTATGCCTTGTGTTTTTTCCTGCTGCATTCGTGCTTCCATTAGAAGTTTTCCTTTTGCCTTGGATAAATCCATTTCAACTGTTTTCCCGTCTGAAAGTTCAAAATTAATTATTTTGGAATTTTCCTGCTTTTTTTCCTGTTCAATTTCTGCAATACTTATTGTTTGTTGTTCGTTAAATTCTTCCATTTTTCCTCCTTATTAAAGTCCAAGATTAGCTCTCATTGTTGCAAGTTTATCCACTCCGTCTACAATATAAATATTGTTT
>JBJEGL010000110.1:0-2840 GCA_051875035.1 Candidatus Gastranaerophilaceae bacterium
TTGATGCATGCAATGGGACCGAATGTAGCAGGTGTAATTGGTTCTGCTGTTGCTGCGGGGGTATTACTTTCTTTAATACCGCACTAAGCAACACTAAGAAAATTTTATTCGCAATAAAATTTTTACAAAGTATAATAAAAATAAAATCTACTTAATAAAGGAGAAAAATATGGAAACTTATGGAATAGAAAAACTTGGTATTATCGGACCAAAAGCTGTATATCGTAATTTAACTCCTGCTCAATTAACAGAAGCTGCACTTCGTTTGGGCGAAGGTAAATTATCAAATACAGGAGCATTGGTTGTAACAACCGGAAAATATACAGGACGTTCACCTAAAGATAAATTTATTGTAGATACAGACGGTGTTCACAATGAAATTGCCTGGGGAAAAGTAAATCGCCCGATAACAAGAGAAAAATTTAATGCTATTAAAGGAAAAATAGCAGCATATATGCAAAATAGAGAAGTCTTTATATTTGACGGATTTGCTGGTGCAGATAAAAAATATACACAAAAATTCAGAGTTGTTAATGAATTAGCAAGCCAAAATTTGTTCATTCATCAATTATTAATCAGACCTGATGCAGAAGAATTAGCAAATTACGGTGAACCTGATTTTACAATTTTATGTGCTCCCGGATTCAAATGTGATCCTGAAGTAGATGGTGTAAATTCAGAAGCTTGTATTGCAATTGATTATGAAGCTCATATGATTATTATTTGCGGCTCACAATTTGCAGGAGAAATTAAAAAATCAGTATTTGCAACAATGAATTATGTCATGACAAAGAAAAATGTTCTTCCTATGCATTGTTCAGCAAATATGGACCCTGCAACAGGAGAAACTGCAGTATTCTTTGGTTTATCAGGAACAGGTAAAACAACTTTGTCAGCAGATCCGGCACGTAAGTTAATCGGTGATGATGAACACGGTTGGTCGCCTGATGGTGTATTTAATTTTGAAGGCGGATGTTATGCAAAATGTATTAACCTTTCTGCAGAACATGAACCCGATATTTATAATGCAATCAAGTTTGGTTCATTAGTTGAAAACGTTATTATGGATGATGCAACACGTGAATTTGATTTTAATGACGGTTCATTAACAGAAAATACCCGTGTAGGATATCCGATAAACTACATAAATAATGCTCAAATTCCTTCAAAAGGCGGCATACCGAAAGTTGTTGTATTCTTAACAGCTGATGCATTCGGTGTATTACCTCCAATATCAAGATTGGATAAAAATGCAGCAATGTATCACTTTGTAACAGGATTTACTTCTAAACTTGCAGGTACAGAAAGAGGAGTTACAGAACCTCAACCAACATTCTCAACATTGTTTGGTGAACCGTTTATGCCAATGGATGCGTCAGTTTATGCAAAAATGTTAGGTGAAAAACTTGAACAATACGGTACAAAAGTATATCTCGTTAATACAGGCTGGGCTGGCGGAAGTGCTGCATCAGGAGCAAAACGTATGAAGCTTTCATACACTCGTGCAATGGTTACGGCTGCTTTAAACGGTTCATTTGATACCATTGAATTCAAACATCATGATGTATTTAATGTAGATTACCCGACATCATGTCCGAATGTACCTGATGAAATGTTGGATGCAAGAGGAATGTGGGCTGATAAAGCTGCTTATGATGAAGCTGCTAATAAATTAGCACAAATGTTCTCTGACAATTTTGCTGCAAAATATCCTAATATGCCGGCAGAAATTGTTAATGCAGGTCCAAAAGTAAAATAATCAAAAGAATAAATATCTTTAAACAGAGAAAGCCCGTATTTTGCGGGCTTTTTCTATAATAAGGAAATTAGTTTAATTTGTTAACTTTTGTTGCGAAAAATAAATAATTAATTGTTCAAGATTAAAGAATGTTTAAAAGTAACCGATTACTTTAGTATCAGATAAGTGAAAAGGGGTTGAAATGGCATTAAATGAAATTGTTAACGAAGTAGTAATCGGTTTAGAAATATTTGAAATGTTTGATAAATTAGAAACAGAAGTTATCAATAGTCTTTCAATCAAATATTAATATTTGTTATCTTATTGTAATAGTGCGATATTAAGGAGAATTTATATGGTTAATGGAGTTAATAATACAACAGCAACATTAAATGCCAATTTACAGAAAATTATAGCTGACGGAAAAGTTACAAAAGAAGAAGCGGCAAATTTATCGTCAGCAGATTTGAAAGCCATTCAAGAAGCTGATGCAAATGTAGTAATTGAGGACGGAGTTGAAGAAGCGGTTGCAGCGAACGCTGAAAAAACTGCTAAAACTACAGGAAATACGTCCAATGTTGAAGTAACAATGCCGACAGAAACGATAGATCCTGCTGCTACAGAACAGTTAAAGGCAGAAATTAAAGCGGTTCGTGGTGAATATGAACTTGCAAAAGCAGAATCTGATAAGATAGCACGAGAAATTGATGAAAAAGAAGATTTGTATGATTCATTGCAAGAACAATTAAAACGTGCGGTTAGTAAGGTCGAAGATGCAGCAATTGAAGCAAATGAAGAAGTTGCCATAGAAGTTAATAAAATTAGGCAGCAAGCACAAGCGGAAGGCTGGACAGAACAGCAAACAAAACAAAAATTGGCGGCAATTGGTATACCGTCGATAAGTTCAGAACAAAGAAATCTTGAATCGGTTGGTATAGATATTAGTGCATTAGCAAAAGTAATAACAGATTTAAGTGATTTATATGCATCTCAAGCTAATACGGTTGATGAATTAGCTGATCGTTGGGGTGGTTTCCTTGAAGTTGATTTAGATACAATTCATGTCGATTTATCGGGAAAAGTAGTTGTTAATGAAGCAGGA
>JBJEGL010000111.1:0-10663 GCA_051875035.1 Candidatus Gastranaerophilaceae bacterium
AGATCATGACAACTATACATTCTAACATTATTTTTTAATCTTGTTGGTGCAACAAGATGTTCTTCATCATAAGTCCTTAATCTATCAGGAGATATATTTAGTTCTTTTGCAACTTTACTTACGGTCAATATTGGTGAATTTTCATCTAACATATTTTACCTTTTTATATAATATTAATCATTTTTTTTTACTTCCACAATTGAGTTATAAAATAATTAGTATATTTGTTTTTATAAACACCTAATATTAGTTGCCAAAAATTAGTTTTATGATATTCATACTTCTATGGTTAATATCTTATTAATATTAGGGCATGCCAGAAGATTAAGGTATTTTCAATACCTTAGCTTAGTAAAGTAATGAAATAAAACATCATCACGATACCGAAATATATTTATTTTTTCGGATTAGTATGATATGCTAAAAGGATGTTGACAATGAGTAATAGTTATGAAGTTTCGGTTGTTATTCCCTGTTTAAACGAAGAAAAAACTATCGGTGTATGTGTATCAAAAGTTTTAAAATCATTTAAAGATAATAATATAAACGGAGAGTTAATAATTTCAGATAATGGCAGCACAGATAAATCATTAGATTTCGCACGGGATGCTGCCAGACAGAATGAAAACGGAAATAGTTTAGTAAAAATCGTTCACTGTGAAAAAAAAGGATACGGAAATGCTCTGTTATTCGGCTTTAAACATTCCGAAGGAAAATATATTGTTATGGGGGATGCAGATAATACTTATGACTTTTTACAAATTCCAGATTTATATAATAAAGCTGTTTCTGATTCCTCTATTGATATGGTTATGGGTTCTCGCTTCAGAGGTGGTATTGAAAAAAATGCTATGCCGTTTTTACATCAATTTCTTGGCAATCCGGTATTAACACTTATTGTTGATATACTTTTTAATACCCGTATTACAGATTCTCAATGTGGTTTAAGATTATTTAAAAAAGAGGCATTTGATAAAATTGATTTTAAAGCTACAGGAATGGAATTTGCAACAGAAATTATCATTGAATTTTTAAAACATGGTTTCAAAATTGATGAAGTACCCGTTACTTTAAGCAAAGGTCCTGCTGACAGAAAACCACATCTAAATACCTTTAGAGACGGCTTTAGAATTCTATGTTTTATTTTGAAAAAAAGATTGAATATTATTTAGAAATTTATTGTTATTAAAAAAGCGGTATTTCAATACCGCTTTTTTTAATTTTTAAAATTAAGATATCTTCTATTCATATTTATGTTTGTATTCTAAATATTGTTCATAATATGATTTTTCTTCATTTGCTTTAGGGTTTTGTTCTTGAGCTTTATTATTCGCTATTTCTCTGTTTTTATCATCAACATCCATTTCGTATTTTGCACGAACTTCTGCAAGCTGTTCTACATATTTATTTTGTTCTTCTTCTTTTGAAGCTTTATCATTTACGCCGTACATTGCTTTGTATAAATTCGCATTAGTTGGGGCTTGTTCTTTTTCAATATATCCAACTGCATTTGCCTGCACTTGCTGTTCTTTTTGTCCGGGATTTTTAATGTTTGCACTATTCTTTACTGCTGTTGCATCTGTAATTGCATTGATTTTCATATATTTCTCCTTATAGATTTACTATTGCTTATATTAAACCACATTTTAATTTTTTTTTGTTAGTTTATTAACAAAATTTTACTATTAAGAATTATTGTGCGGATATACAGCAGGTATACTTTTTGCAGGAACTGTAATTAAAGAATTTCTCGAAACAGTCGCTTTGTTATCAGAAGTATTTACTTCTTCCTGTTCTTTTTTTTCATTTGAAATTGCTGTTTCTAATCTTATTTCTTCTGCTTTATTGTCGTCTGCTTTTTGCGAATAAAAAATACATCTGAAAGTACGACTTAATTCTTCAGGAGAATTTGACTGTGCTAAAGCCTCTTCTTGCGAAAGCTTTCCATCCTTTACGAGTCTTAACAGGGACTCATTCATAGAAAGCATATCTCCCTGATTTGCATTTAATAGCTGGTATATTCCTTCTAAGTTGTCTTTTTTAATATAATCCTTTACTGTTGATGTCATCGCCATAACTTCCAATGCCGCAAAGCGTCTGTTATGTTCTTTTGAGAATACCAATTTTTGGGCTACCGTCCCTCTTAATACTTCAGCCAATTGACCTTTTACATTTTCTCTGTCATTTTTTTCAAACATATTAATTATTCTTGTAATAGTTTGAACTGCATCATTTGTGTGAAGTGTTGAAAAAACCATGTGTCCTGTTTCTGCTGCTTTAAGAGCTGCCTCTGCTGTTGCCCTGTCTCTGATTTCTCCGATTAATATGACATCAGGGTCTTGCCTTAGTGCATATTTAAGTCCATCGGCAAAAGTTGCTGTATCTATTCCTACCTGTCTTTGAGAAACAACACTTTTCTTAGTTTTAAAAATATATTCAACAGGATCTTCAATAGTCAAAATATGTTTTGCAAAATTTGTGTTAAACCAATCTATGATTGCTGCTAAAGTTGTTGACTTTCCTGAACCTGTAGGACCTGTAACAAGCACTATACCGTTTGTAGTTTTAATCAAATGTTTTATATTTTCCGGCAGCTTTAATTCCTCAAATGTTTTTATTTTCAAAGGAATAATTCTTATTACAAATGACGGATTATTCAATTGTCTATTATAATTTATTCTAAATCTTGCTTTGCCGGGAATTTCATATACAAAGTCCAAATCCATAGTTTCTTCGAGGTTATTTTTATATTTTTCCGGAGCCATTATTCTAAAAGCATCTTCTAAATCTTTTTCTGTTAATGGTGCCATTGCAGTTTTCACAATTGTACCATTTTTCCTTATTAACGGGGGTTCATTTATGTGTAAATGGACATCTGATGCCTCTATGGCAACTGCTTTGACTAAAAATGTATTTATATTAAACATATATTTTGCCTTGTTTACTGCTTAAATTATGCGTCTATTTTCATACAATATAAAACAAAATACAACATCATTTGAATATTTTTTACAATTTATTATTTTAAAGTTTTCAAATAAATTTTTTATAAAGTTTCAATTATTTTTATATTTTATATGCTAAAATTGTATTTGGAAAAGGAAGAAGTATGAAAAAATTTTGCGTTATTTTATTAATGCTGTTTTTTGTTGTACCTGTAAATGCAATGACTTGCGATGAAACCAAAAGCGGTGCTATTCGAGCTTATGTAAATAAAATTGGCTTTACTTTATTAAACTCAAATAAAATTCCCTATCGTATAACATTTTCCCTTAATACTAATTCAAATATTGCTAATGCTTATTCTTCCTCAAGACTTAGAAATATTGTAATTTACAAAGGTATTATTCTAATTGCGGATGATGAAGATGAAATTGCAGCTGTTTTAGCTCATGAAATTTCTCACAGTGTTGATTCATATGAAGGTATACTAAGAGGCTATTTTTCTTGCTATAAGTATTTAATTGCACCTAAAAAGTATGAAATTAAAGCAGACAAAAGAGCCGTTGATTATATGGTTAATGCAGGATACAATCCGCTTGCCATTATGATTATATACTCTAAAATGATGGCCCAACCAAGATATGATTGGTATTCTTCTCACCCTCTTTCCAGCAAAAGGATGATGTATGTTTATGAATATATTTACCATAAATATCCCGCTTTTCTTGTAAATAATAAATATAAAGATAACTTGTATTACCAGAATTTTCTTTTGACTTCCGAATCTAACAGAAAAAAATTGCAAGAAAAAATTAAAACAAATTCAAAAAAGAAAGTAAAATATGAATAAATTTTGGCATAAAATTCTTTCTTTGTTGATTATTTTTTGTTTATCCTGCAATTCAATCTGTTATGCTGCACATACAAATTTCACAAATAATAATCGGAATGAAAATTATTCCTTTGAATGTAATTCCAATGAGATTATTCACGATTTTTTAATTGAAAACTATCCTGACAAATCAATTAAAATACAAAATAACATTACGGAAGACATTCAAGACATATTAATAGACCAATCTTTTATTCAAGAACATTCTATGCTTCCAGATACAGAATATACTCCGGTATATGATAGTTTTGCTGAAGTAAATCTCGCAAAATTTTCAAAGGTGTCTTATACTAAAAAAATTTATGATTTTGAAAATATTAATAATATCAAAATAAAAATTAAATCGAAAAAGCTTATTTCAACAAAAAATATAGAAGAAGAAGGGCAAATTGTAGATTTTATTGTTGCGGAAGATGTTATTTTTAATGAGAAAATTATCATTCCGAAAAACTCAATCATTCAAGCAAGAGTTGAAACAATTTCTCCTAATATGAGCAAAGGCATTCCTGCAGATTTGGTTATTGGCAGTTTTAAATACAAAAATTATAATCTTGACGGAGAAATATCCAAAACAGGTGCAAACAGATTATATTGGGTTTTGCCGACCGCTTTCGTTATGAATACGTTATTTTTCGGATGCGGATACGTACTCTGGGCAATCAGAGGCGGACATGCGAAATTCCGTCCCAACCAAATTTTTGAAATTAACTTACCTGAAGATATAAAAACTGCGTTATTAAATAGAACTACTGCAAATAAATGATTTGTTTTTATCAAAAATGTAGTTCAATAATAATTGTAATAAATAGAATTAAGGAAGTTATTATGTATAGAATAACAAAATTTGGCTTTTTTATTGTAACATCCGCATTGTTGGCAACTGCACCGGCATTCGCTGACGGATTAGTTTTTGATCCGGAATCATATCCCCAAACAGTTGATATCGTAGCAGCTTCATCAACAAATACATCAAATACTCCGGTTCGCAATATAAATTATAATACAGCACCCAAAAGTACAACTACCGGAAATATGAGCGTTCAAACAAGAGAAAACAATAATTTGCAAAATGCTTTATTTGAACTTGATTCCGCTCAAGTTGATGTAAGAAACCAGCTTCTTGATGCAAAAGCTAAATATACAAACATTGATAATCAATACAAAATGATAAAAGAACAAAGAAAAATTCAGAAAAAAGCTGTTCGTGACGGTGAAAAAAGAGTTAAACAAATTGAAAAAACAAAAGAGCAAATAAGAAAAAATATGCAAATTCAATAACAAAAAATCGGACAAAAGTCCGATTTTTATTTTAATATTAGTTTCTTTATTTCTTGAATCGGTGCATTATTTATTGTATTATTATAAATTTTATATTCATTAAATGCCGAATTAAATTCTTTAAACTCAAGCATCTCATTTATTTGGAAAATACCTGTCGAATGTATTGAAGAAACATCAATATTACCATTTTTATCAATTTCTCCATTTACAATTTTTGCTTTTTGTAAAACAAGAATTGCTTTTAACAGGATATCATCGCTACAATATAAGGCGGAACGCATAGCTTTTAAAGTTGTTTCACCATTTAAAGAGGATAATGTATATCTTAGCATTCCTGCAATTTTAGATAAAAATCCTTTCGTATCTAAATTTATTTGTTCATATTTCATTAACAGAATTTCTTTAGTATTATTCGACACAAGATTTTGTAAAAAATCTATTGAAGGCGGAAAATCAATGCAAATACACATATCTGTATTTTTAGGCACAAAATCTCTTGTAAATAATTTTTCTTTTGAAATTTCATACTTAGAAAAATATTGATGAATTTCCTTATTCTCAGTAAAAATACCGACTTTTTTCTTTGTATGTTCCAAAAAATCTACGATTTTATCATATCCGCCCTTTTGGCTTCTGCAATCAATCAGTTTCAGAGAATTTTGTTGAGTAATAACTTCCGGAAGTTGCATATCTTTCAACAAAAGCTGAATAGATTCTTTCCCGTTAAAACAATTCTTTTCGGGAGTGAAAGCGATATTTATTTCTTCACCTTTATCTCCGTCAAAAGTTGAAACTGACCATTTTATACATTCAAATGTTTTATTATTTTCTGAAGAACAAAACAGTTTTAAATGATTTTGGTTTTGTCCCATAAATTTATAATCCGAAACCCTTAAATTTTTAAGAGCAAAAACAGGGGAAGGATTTGCCGCCCCAAACGGCTCTAATAATTTGACAGTATCAATTAAATCAAAAGAAATATCCTCGGGATTTAAAAATGCATCTATATGCAAAATATTTTCAAGTTCCTGACCGTTAGTTTGTTCAACAACAATATCGTTTATAGCTTTTTGAACCTGTTCAAAAGAATGTTCCTCACCGTCGAAAGAAAAACCGCCTGCAAATTCATGCCCGCCATAACCCAAAAATAAATCTTTATTTTCATTTAAAATTTCAAAAATATTAACACCTTTTACCCCCCTGCAAGAGCACCTGTAATTATTTCCGTCTTTTCTCATAACAAAAGCCGGTTTGTTATACTTCTCAACAAGCTTTGAAGCAGAAAGACCGATAATTCCTATATGTGCTTTTTCATCGCAAATTACAATCGAATGTTTATATAATTCAGGTGTTATTTCTACAATTTGTACTGCACGTTCAAAGGCTTCTTCACATAAATTTTGCCGCAAAGAATTTATATCATTAAGTTCTTTTGCAATAGTATCAATTTCTTCATCATTATCTGAAACAAGAAGTTTAAAGGCTTTGTCTGCACTACCGAG
The DNA here is from genome assembly GCA_051875035.1 of Candidatus Gastranaerophilaceae bacterium. Classification (GTDB taxonomy): domain Bacteria; phylum Cyanobacteriota; class Vampirovibrionia; order Gastranaerophilales; family Gastranaerophilaceae; genus RUG841. The sequence continues at coordinate 6,619 of JBJEGL010000111.1, forward strand.
TCTGCCTGTTGCGTTAATTCGTGGAACAACGGTAAATGCAATTGTTTCTGATGTAATTTTTTCAAAATCTTTTACACCAGCATTTTGTAAAAGCTTAGTAATTCCCTTATTAACAGCTCCTTGTACAGCTTTTATTCCGCTATATGCAATATGTCTGTTTTCATAAACAAGCGGCACAATATCTCCAATAGTACCAAGTGCAGCAATGGGAATTAATTCTTTAATAAATTCTGACAAATTATATCTTAATAAAATTTCTGAAGATAACTTAAACGCAATTCCCGCACCCGACAATGAACATAATGACTCTATATCTTTTGCTGAAAGATTTTCATTTAAAACACTACTTGCTTTCGGATTAATAATCGCAAGTGCCTCGGGAAGTTCAGACGGAGCTTCATGGTGGTCAGTGATTATAATATCAGTATTAAATGTTTTTGCAAGCCTGACTTCTTTAACATTTGATACTCCGCAATCTACGGTTATTATAAGTTTTGCTTTTTGCTTAGATATTAAATTTATTATAGCCTTACTATTAAGCCCATGACTTTCCGAGTCCCTGTCCGGCAAATAATAACCAACATTTGCACCTATTTTACTTAAAGTCTTAAATAATATTGCTGTACTTGTAACACCATCCGTGTCGAAATCGCCGTATACAATAATTTTTTTTTGTTTCTCAACAGCTTCTTGTATGCGAGAAATAACAATTTCGGACTTATTAAAAACCGATAAAGGTATAAAAGGTACTGACTCAGGATGTAAAAATTCATCAACTTTTTCATCGGTATCAATATTTCTCGCAAGTAAAAGCTTAGCAAGCAGAGGGTTTTTAGAGGCAACAGACAGAGTTCCCGTTAGTTTAGGGCATTTCCAGGATTTCATAAGAATTTATAATCACCATCTTTATAGTCGTCATCTTCATTGTCATCAAAATTTATATCTTCGGAATCATCATCATCAATTTCATCTTCCGGAGCTTCTTTAATTTTATCAACAACCATTTTAGCCATTTCTTTTGCTGCAGCTACCTGAATTTCATTATCGGATTTTTCAAGCATTGTTATTGCCGCACGCAAAGTTTTATCAATATCATACCAACGGCTTCTGCCTTGATTTACAAGCCCTTCATCAACTGCATCAATAATGTCTTCGACTCCGGAATATTCACTGTATGCAATATTGTGTTCGATAATAATTTTTATAATGTTCAAGGCTACTTGAATTTGAGTAGTATCGTCGGATTGCTCCAATATTTTCATTGAACGGGATAAAATAGGATCTTTATCATACCAACGTCTGACGTTTTCGCTGTATTCTTCACGCATTTTCTTACTCCTTAGCCCTGTTTATACATAATTCCAAAATTTGATGACGGGTATTTCCATACAAGAGTCTGCTTATCACAAGCAATTCTGCAAGCTCCGCATTCCAAACAATTTTCATATCTTATTATTAATTTTTGTTCCGATGTATCCCATTCATATACATTTGCCGGACAAACGTATATACAAGATTTGGAATCACATCTTCTGCAATCATTATCATCAGGTGCCAAATGAGATTTTTCGTCCGGCTTTGATTTTATTGTTGATAATTTTTCATCTATATGTTCAATACTCATTTTTACCTACTTAATTATGCCAATTGTCATTTTTATAAAATTATAAATGTCTTTGAAAAATTGTGAAATTTTTCTGTCTTTAATAAATCTCTTAATAAATCTTCTGTATTGTGCATTTCTTGGAACATAACCTGCTTGAGTAAACATTTCAAAAAATTCATTTATTTTTTCAGGGTAATATTTCAAAAAAGAACTGCTGTTTGCATGAACAATACCTACAACATCTTTATAAGAGTTCATATCTTTTAAAAACGAAGAAGCTCTTAATTTTTTTTCATATACAGAAAGTGTTGAAGATGAAAAATCACCCGAATTTAAAGCCTCAATAGCTGCTTCTGCGGCAAATTGACCGCTTAGCATAGCAATATTTGTTCCTTCCCAGTGGACATTATTAACAAGCATTGCTGCATCTCCGACAACCATAACCCCGTCAGAGTATAGTTTAGGTATTGAATTATGTCCGCCTTCCGGTATTAAATGTGCAGAATATTCAAGTAATTCTCCGCCTTCAATAAATGGTTTAACGGAAGGATGTTGTTTTAATTTATTTAAAAGTTCATTCGGAGTAATTTTATGTTTTTTAAGTTCATCAAGATTAACTCCAAGACCGACGGAAACAGAAACTTTATTTGTATAAATAAAGCCCATTGCCGTAATACCTTTCATCGGAGAACCAATGATTTCCGTGATACAACCTGTATTTTCCGTTAAATTAAATCTTTCTTCTATTATATTCTGAGGTAAAGCAATAACATCTTTCACGCCTATTGCGATTTCTGAATCTTTTAAATCATTTCTCAAACCGATTTGCTTTGCAAGGAGAGAATTTACACCGTCTGCAAGAATAACTATATTGGCAAAAAACTCTTCTGTGTCTGTTTTTATACCAATAACTTTTCCATCTTGAACAATGAGTTCCCGAACAGTTGTTTTAGGAGAAAAATATGCTCCCATTTCAACTGCTCTTTCTATACACCAGGTATCCCATTTTGAGCGAATTACAGTATAGCTTTTATTATGTGCGTTATTTTTATAACTTACTGTTACAGATGAATTATCATCATTTATAACATATTTATGTTCTGTATTAACTCGTTCTATAGGTGCATCTTCCCTAAATGTCGGGTATAAATTACAGGTAGGAAATTCGTAAATCGCTCCACCGAACATGTTTTTACTTCCGGCAAAAGAGCCTCTTTCTAAAACAACAACCTTTTTACCTGCTCTGGCAAGAGTAATTGCAGCAGCCACTCCGGCAGGACCTGCTCCGACAATTATTACATCTGACTTATTAATTTCTTTCATATAGAGTTTCCGTTAAAATTAATATATTATTATACAATTTTTTATCAAATTCCGCAATTATGTAAAGTTTAACTTTCTTTAATTTTTTGCAATTATTAAAATTAGAAAGCATAATTTAATATATGAATAAATTTCTTAAAACAACTGTTTTTATTATAGAATTAGCCTTAACACAGGAATATGCGTCTGCACTCGATATAATTTTTCCGCAGAAGAATCCCTACTCAACAAAGTCCAACACTACCTATGTTATGGGAAATGTTGAGAAAGGTGCGTCTTTAATGATTAATAACAAAAAAGCAAAAGTATGGCATAATGGTGCGTTTTGTTATCCTTTATCTTTATCCGAAGGTGAAAATATTTTTATTTTAAAAGAAATTCATCATAAAAAATCGACAGAACAAACGCTAAAAATTACAAAACCTCAAAATAAAATAGCAAATACGCAAAAGTCACAATATGCCCCTTCAAGTGTTGATTATAAAGAACTGCAATATGCTGTTGTTACAACAGATGGGGCACCGGTTAGAGAAAAAGCTTCAACTTCAAGCAATAGAATTGTTCATCTTCCCCAAAATACTGTTGTCTTACTTGAAAAGAAATATGGTGATTGGTATAAAATTAATACGGGAAACCAATTCGAACAATTTTGGATTTATAATAAAAATGTTCAAATAAAATATCCTGTTAATAACAGGGTAAAAGTTTGTGTCCGAAATACTGACATATATGAAGATGCACTTTTTTCCTATCTGAGAATAGACCTTGATATACCAATACTTTTTAAAATAAAAGAAAACGGTAAAAGTATTGAATTAACACTATATGGAATAAAAGATTTTGATATACTTTGTTCTAAAATCAAGCAGCAAAAAACTTTTGAAAAAATTGATATTGAAAAAGATGAAAATGACAACCTTACTATAAAAATAAATTCTTCAAAAGCCATTTGGGGTTATAATGTTGAATACCAAGGAAATACATTAATTTTTAAAAAGAGAAAGCCACCGATTATAAATCAATACAATCCGTTAAGAGGTATTACCATAGCAATTGATGCAGGTCATGGAGGAAAAGAAAAAGGAACAATCGGACCGACAAGAATTCCCGAAAAAG
>JBJEGL010000112.1:0-10662 GCA_051875035.1 Candidatus Gastranaerophilaceae bacterium
GCTATATTTAACGTAATGCATAATGTTGATAAAGGTCTTGGAAAAGTTTTCAGTACGGTCAATAAGGGTATTGAAATCAAAAAAGTGCCGGACAAGCTGAAAAATGAGTTGTCCGAATTAGGCGTTAATGTTGACGGTAAGATAGCAAGAAGAACGGTTCTTGCGGCAATGAACCAAAACATGCAGCAAAATATTGACAGTATTGCTTCAGCAGGAATTAAAATTGCAACTGCAGGAGGACCAGAACCTGATTTACCGGGATTTGCCATTGATTGTGCAGAATGTGCAGCAGACTATGGTTTAATACAAAATACAGGTCTTGCTAAAACTGCTGATGCCTCGAAAAATTTACTTAGTTTTAGACCTGAAAGTTTATCTGCTGATGCACAAAAAGCAATATCAAAATATATGAAAAATCCGATTAATGTAGTAAATGCATATCGAAATCAAGTTCAAAGATAGCGATGACAGGAAGCTGCCAGTAGGTTGGCTTTTACTAATTTTGCCAAAATTTTAATTTTGAGCAAATGTCAGGTTTACGTAACACAATAATCTTTTTGGTGCTTGCACAGAAGAGTATTCCAAATACAGGTATTTTATTTTCTGAACCTTTGCCTCTTTTGCCTTTATGATGTTTTCCACCAAAATAACTTTCAGCAAGTTCTAATTCACCTTCAAAACCGTTTTCAGCTTCACTTGCTATGAGAATTTTCTCTCTAAACAAACGATAATATCTGTTGATTGTATTTCTGTGTAAATTTAAAAAATTTGCAGTTTGAATTGCTGTTAAATCTTGTGAAAAACAATAAAGAATCTTTTTTATTTTGTATTGGCTTAACTTACAGTATTTGAAGATATTTACATCCTCTCATGATGTTAATGTTCTGTGCAAGCCACTATTATTTTAAAAATCTTATGATAGAACTTAATGTTTTTATCGTCTTTACTTGCAAATATTTATTGACAAAACCCACTTTATAATCTATATTCAAATAATAATTTTTTTAATTAACATTAGAAATATTGCCCAACTGTAGAATTTTCAAATTATTTATAAAATGATAATATGGATAATTAAAATTCAAAAAATGTACTAAAAAAACTGGGATATGTAGTTGGCGGAATTACTTGTAAAGACATAGATATATACTGGCTATTTTCACAACAAGAGTGAGAATGGTCTTAACGTGCATTTTAAAATTTCAAGGAGTAAAAAATAGTGACGGATAAGAACAAAGAAAATGATAATCATTTTGAAGAAAATCAAAGTAATAATTCATTGCAAGGAAATAAAAAAAATATTTTCATAAAAATTCTTGATTGGTGCAAATGTTCCTTTTTGCACCCTGTCTATTGTTTTAAAAATATATTTTCGATATTTTTTTTATTTCTAAAATATTTAATATTGTTGCTAAGATATTTTTATTTGTGCTTGTTTAAATTAATAAAAATAAATTTTATATTTTTTTGTTCAAAAAACTTCCGTATAAATTTTTATTTAATGCAACTTTCAGAAATATGGCGTGATGAATATAATCATAATGAAGATAGAAACTTGGATAAACAATATAATTCATCATCAGATATAGTTAATAATTTTTTTCAAAATAATAATATTTCTGCTCCAAATTACAAAATTTTTGCAGAATATTTTTTTGATAATAACATGTTTTCTTTGGCAAATATCTTTTATAGTAAATATTATTCCAATATATTTTGCTCAAAACGCTATTATTATAAGGCAATATGCCTTATAGAAGCAATTAAATATGAATATATGTATAGGAGAGATAAACAATATATTGTTAATTTATACTTAAATATTTTAGGTATTATAGCTCTTTTTTATTTAGCAATTTCTTTATTGTTTTGCAAAGATAGTGATGATAAATTTAATATATATAAAAATCTCGGTTCTGTTTATTATTTTTTAAATTTTAATAAAAAAGCAGAATGTTATTTCAAAAAAGCAAAAAAAATACATCCTAAAAATAGTTTAATTTTAAATAATTTAGCATTTTTTTATTATATAAAAGATGTAAATAAAAATACTAAGTTAAATATGTTTAAATCAATAAAATTTATTTTATCTGCAATGAAATATTCGACAGAATATAATCGAGAAATGGTTTATAGAAATTTAACAACAATACTAAAGTATTATCAAAAAAATATTAATATTGATAAGTATAAAAATATTGTATACAAGTTAAAGTTTAATAACTTAATATATTGTATAGATATTGCCAATGATTATAAAGATATAAGTGAAAAAGAAACATTATACTGTATAAAACAAGTATCCAATAAACTTATAAAAAATTTAAGTCAACATATTTCTAACTATAGATATTTAATGACGCAAAGTATACCAATACAATATTTGAACGAATATAAATATTACATGACATATAGTACATACATAGTTTTTTGTCATTTAGATACATTAAAATTAATCAACTATTTTTTAGTAGAAGACGTGAAACTTCCAAGTAAATTAAAAGAAGTTTTTATTAATATATTAAAAGGAGAAACAAAATGAAAGATACATCAAAATGGACTATTACAAGAGAACCTGCAACTTATGAAGGTATAGAATATTCGAAAATAGTATATAGCTGGTAGGTTGGGGTTTCTACCCCAACAATTATATTTATCATTGCATCTGTCACTTTTTCTCAAACTGCAAGTATAATTATATCTGCATTAGAAACACTTATTGTTTAAAACTTAATCAGCATAATAATTCTTACCATATTTTCAAAAAATCTGTGTATAACCTGACGGGTAAATTTGGAAGCGGGGATGCGGATATATTTTAGACGTTGTTTGAATTTTAGCCACTTCCCTATTTTTGAGAAAAATTATCCTTTTTATCCTTTATTTATCCTTAGAATTATCCTTTTTTCTTTGTTTGAGTGTGATTTTTACCTAAAACTTGTGTAAAGAAACTGGACAATACAGAAAAGGGGAACCTGCCTCAAAGCCCCTAAACATCAAGAAGCGTATAAAAATTTTGGGTTTCAGAAATGTCCGATATGTCCGTTTTCTGTCTTGAATATGTCCGCATACTATTCAATTTTTCAGAACAAAATCCCCAAGACCTTTATGGCAGTAAAGTTATGCCGTTGGACAAATACCGGATATTCCCTACAAAAAAAGTAACACAGGTTCCGTAAAAAATATTTTTCTGTCGAAAAACGGAACCTAAACGGAACTTTTTAGCGGAACCAAACGGAACTTCTATTTAATCAGCTAAAAAATTATATAGTTCTTCTTTATTGCAGAATTCCGGGCAAGTTAAAATTTTATACAAAATCTTTTTCATATAAGTATAATCTTCAGCGTTGAAATTATTGTAATCGTGATCATATTCTCCATTACATTCTTGCAAATGAACTCTATTTCGTAAATTTTTTAGATTTTTTAATTTTGGATAAATACTATGCTCCAATGATAATAAATGTTTATCTTCAATCTTTTTTATCATTGAATCAAAGTCCATATCTATTAAATAAGGTTCAACTTGTTTATATACGTTTACTTCAGTTCTTAATTTTTTATCTTCGTATTTTTGAAAATTTGATTTTGTTGTTAATAAAAGCTCATAAGAAGAAGTTTTCCATAACTTTTTAGCCTTTAACACTCCTGAGAATAGCATTTCAATAATGCCAATAGCAACAATTATATATGTTTTATAAAGCATAGAAATTAATACAGAAGATAGTCTAAGTTCAGAAATTTGTTTTTGTAAATATTCCAAATATTGCATATTGTATGCAAAATTACATCTAATATGTTTTCTATTTGGAGTTCCCCATAATAGTTTCAAATTCTCTTTGTAATCAGAAACGGGATTAGGGTACCAATGTTGACCTGTAGAAGTTTTTAGCAATGATTCCATAAAACTATTTTTTCCTTTCTACATGTTTCTTAATTACTTTATAAACATTTCGTGTGTTGGTGTCGCATAATTTTGCAATTTTATTAACGGAATTATGTGTTCCGTCATAGTTATCAATAATATACTGTTTTTTGTATTTTTGGTTGCAGTGTGCATGGATAGAAAATTTACAGCCTGCATAATTAAGCATTAATTTTTTTGTTGCTTCCAATCCAATAATTGAGCATAAACACTGCAAATCTTCTGTCGGCAGATTATCTTCGGTAATGTATTTTGCCCATACGGGTTCATTATTGTCAGAATTGCTAACCATGATACTCCTTTTCTCCATTATATTACAAACGGAACCGTTTTTGGTTCCGTTTAGTTCCGTTTAAAAAATTTTTGTTACTACAAATATTTTGCTTTTGCAATAGCACAAAAGCAGTGTCCGGGGCAAGTTGATACATATACACATAATATGTTTCGATACAGATACATTGACTACACTTTTCTGAAAAGCAGAGTTAATGTCTGAAAGGAGATAATTATGCAAAATTAAAATGCTGACTGGATTACAACGAAGGAACTGGCAAAGATTAAGGGAATATCAGAAAGAGCCGTTCGCAAAGCTATCTGCAAAAACAAATATGTAATCAGAAAATGCTCAAAATCTTATGAAATTTTAATTACATCTTTGGAAGAAAATGTTAGAGAAAAAATAACACAAAACAAAGAAAAAATTATCCCATATTCACCGATAAAATATGTTGTACCCGAAAAACAAAAGAAGCTGGCTCTTGCAAAATATGACCTGATTAAAAAATGGGATGAATTCAGAAACGGCAATAAAAATAAGACTATTGCAGGAAAAGATTTTCTTCAATTGTATAATAACAACGCTATTTGTGAGGAATTATTCGGCATAATTGGTGAAGTTGCGATAGGGACAATTTATGAGTGGCATAAAAAACTCCGTATATATAATGATGACTGGCATTGCCTGATTAACAACTATACTTTTGGTGAAAAAACGAAAAAATCAGCAATGTCACCCGAAGAAGAAGCGGAATTTCTTAAGAATTTATTGCACCCGAATCAGTTAAATATCGGAAAAGCAATTAAATATACAAAACTTGCATTAACGCAACGTGGATTTAAACATTTATGCTGTGATTTAACATACAGAAGATTTGCAGATAATTATAAAAGAGAGCATTATAACACCTGGGTTGAAGCACGTGAGGGCAATAAAGCATTACACGATAAGGTTTTGCCATATATCACAAGAGATGTTTCAAAACTTGCTGTCGGTGATGTTATTGTCGGTGATGGACACAGATTGTCCTTCTTTGTAAAAAATCCTTATTCGGGCAACCCTGTCAGACCGACAATAGTTGCATATCAGGATTGGAAATCAGGTGCATTTGTAGGCTTTGAAATAATGCTGGAAGAAAACACCCAGTGTATTGCAAGTGCATTAAGAAATTCAATTATAAACCTCGGAAAGGTTCCGAAATTTGTTTATCAGGACAATGGAAAGGCTTTTAAAGCAAAATATTTTATTGAAAACGGATTATCAGGTTTATTCACAAATCTCGGTATTAAACCTGTCTTTGCAAAGCCCTATAATGCAAAAGCCAAACCGATAGAAAGATTATTCAGAGAATTACAGGACAGTTTTGAAGTGATGCTTCCGTCATACACAGGCACAAGTATCATTAAAAAGCCCGCCCAATTAAAAAGAAATGAAAAACTACATAAAGAGATTTTTAAAGTTAATATTCCTACAATTGAGCAGGTTATCAGTGTTCTTGAAGTTTGGGTACAAAAGTACCATTATGAGCAGCCCTGTCCTCACGTTGAGGGTAAAACAATTAGAGAAGTTCTTGAAAGCGGAAAAGGTGAAGGTGTAAACATTGAAACCTTAGATGACCTTATGATGGCTCGTGAAATCAAAAATATTTACAGAAACGGAATTTTATTTCTCAAGAGTAATTATTATGACGAAGCCTTATTCGGCTATAAAAAACAGGTGATTATAAAATACAGCTTGTTTGATTTGAGTTCAATAAATGTATTCAAATTAAACGGAGAATTTATCTGTGTCGCAAAAAGAGTAGAACCTGTACATCCTTTGGCAAATTACCTCGGGGAAGCCAAGGATATTGAAGATTTAAAACAAAAAACAAAAATTAAAAAACAGTTAGAAAGAAGAACTGAAGAAGAATATGTAAATCAACTGCGGAGAAATCAGGTTCATAAACCGTTGCTGACAATGGACTTAACCGAAAGACAGGAAGAAAGAGAAATACAACAATTCAGTCTTGAAGTGCAAGAGGAAATTAAAGTTGAAAATTTTAACGGTTGTTTTCACCAAAAATTTGAAAAATATGAATACCTGATGAAAAAAGAAAAACTTACAAAAAGCGAGCAGGAGTGGATTTCAGAATACAAACAAACTGATGAATATGAACAGATATACGGTGATGAAAACGAGAAGGAGGTCTTTAATGCACAAATTGTTTGTAAAAACCCGTAATGTTAAAAACTTCATCGGATTAATGAAGCTCTGTACAGAGCCCAAATGCAATTACATACAGAACAAAAAATTGAACAGCCTTATACATATTCTTCTGTCATATTTTTGAGAAAACTCAAAAAAGAATTTTCCAAAGAACAAATTAAATATTTCAGAAATAATATAAATCCGCCCAAAGCAAAAAATAATGCTGTTAAAGATAAAGAACCCCTTAATATGCTGTTTAAACAAGCGGCAAAATTCTATTTAAACCGTTTAAAAACAGAAAAGAAATTAGAAAAATTACTGCATGATAAAACAGATTATAATAATCACCTGAAAGAACATTTTGATAATTTGACAATCAGAGAAATAACAAATAAAGAAATCGCAAAATACAAACAGAAAATGTTTGATGACGGCTTTAAGTTAAATTCCGTAAACAAATATATCTCCTTATTAAAAATTATTATAAAAGAATTTTGTCCCCAAACAAGTAATATTGCGACAAGAAAAGATAAAGCTGCTTCTAAAAGTGCTTATGCTATTGATATGAACATACTCCCCAACGCAAAAATCAAAAAATTACTAAAATTTTGCCGTATAAAATATCCGTCAGCATATCCGATGCTATACATATCTTTATCAGCCGGAGCCTGCATTCCCGAATTATTAGGGCTAACCTGGGACAGATTAAATTTTGATGAACATACAATATTTTTAAAATATTTTTTGTACGGTAATCAGCTTATTATGAACAGAGGCGGTTCAGCAATGCGAAAACTGAAAATAAATGAAGAAATATGCAACATTTTGAAAGAAAAATTTAATAATTTAAAACCCGCATTAACAGATTTTGTTTTTACTTTTGATACCAAAAAGCCTGTACAACAATATTTTGAAGAAGAAATACTGTCATCTCTTGCAAAATATTTAAAAATCCCGAAATTGAACCCGAGAGATTTTCAGCATAATTTTGTTAATATGTGCATACAACAAAATATTCCGCTTACTTTTGTTCAAAAAGCATTGGGATATTACGGTTTGCCAAATTTTATAAAAATATACAGGGATTTAATACAAAATTCAGAAAAAGGAATTTATAACCCGTTAGATAAACTGAAAGTTATTTGATTGAGCCATTTATGGCTCTTTTTTATTTATAAAAACACCATTTGTGCTAAAAAGATTTAAAACATGATGACGGTTCTGTCAATTGCCTCAAAATCATCATTTTTATTGATTTTGGTTCTGATTTTTATCCGCTTCAATAAAAAATGAGTTTAATAAATCCGCATTATTTTTCAAATGTTTTACAACGGGAGTAAGATTGTAGCATTCTTCTATCTCCGGCTGATTACTTACAAAATAATCAATGACAACAGCTATGTTATAAGTATTTTCAGCCCACTTTGCAATTTTATTAAATTCCTGCTCGCTGATATTATATCCGCTAATTTCTTTCATAAAATCCTCCTTATAGCAGGAAACACAATACATGAAAGATGTTAGAAAAGATAAAAAATCAGAAAATTTTTAACAAAAGGATATATTTAAAAATTAAGTTATAAAAGATGAATATTGTTTTCTAATTATTTATATAGTACATTTTAAATATGAAAAAGATTATTGATTCTGCAATTGAAAGAAAAGTAACAGATATAATACAGAAAATAGATGGTATGGAAAACAAAATACCACATAATTTAAAAACTGTTTTTAATTTTCCTGGAAGAAAGTCTGTTGATATAGCTGAAGAAATAATATCAAATTTAACTTCTGAAAATGATATAATTTATGATCCATTTATGGGTTCTGGTTCATTTGTTATTGCTGCAATAAAAGCTAATAGAAAAATTATTGCAAATGAAATAGATAACTATACTTGTTCTATAGTAAAAATTTTGTTAAAAAAGATAGATAAAACAAAATTAGATGAATTGTTTAATTTATTAGAAAACCATATTAAACAAGAAGTAATGAATTTGTATGAAACAGAATGTTGTAGTGTCAAAAATTATATTTCAAAGTTATATTATGACCCTGAAACTAACGAATATTTTCATCCTATTCCAAATAGAGAAATTATTGATGGAATGAATATTAAATTATCGAATGTTTGTCCAGTTTGTCATAAAAAATTTAAGATATTTGAACAATTGGATTTAGATAAGATAAATAGTATTAATACAGAAGATCTTTCGGTTTTTCCACATGAACAGTATATTGAAAATAGTAGAATTAACATTACAGCTTCAACTGGAGCCGATATGTATGACAGGCTATTTACAAAGCGTAACCAAAAAGCTTTACTTCTTATACAACAAGCTATTTCAGAATTAGATAATTGCCCAGAAAAAGATATACTGGAATTTTCATTAGTTGCCTCTCTTGCATTGTCAAGAATTGGAATGTATGGATCTTCAACCGATAGACTTTATCATGTTGTTTTAAACAGAGCACAGGAAACAAATGTTTGGGAAATTTTCGAATCAAAAGTAAGAGCATTTACTCGTTTTAAAGAAGTTTATGCTGATATATTAAATGAAAATACCGAAAATAATTCCTGCTACAAAATATTAAATTCTGCCTATCAAGATTTTACGCATGTTTGTGAAAATAATTATTTTGACCTAATATATACCGATTTCCCGTACACCGATCAGGTTCCTTATTTAGAATGGAATCAGATGTATCGAATATGGTTGCAAAAATTTTACGATTCTGAAAAATTTTTATTAACTGAGGATATGTTAAGTAAAGAGATTGTGCAGTCTAATGCTCCTTCAAGACTAGAAAAGCAATCTATTGAAAATTACTTTAAAGATATAGATATTATGTTTAAACAGTTAAATAAAGTATTAAAGGAGAAAAAACTTGCAGTTTTTACCGTGAAATTGGGAACAAAACAATATTTTCAAACTTTAGTACAGATAATAAATTTAGCAAGAAAAAATGGCTTTGAGTATATTTCAAGAATAGGTAATATAGATAAAAATGATCCAACTATAAGGAAACAAGCTGCATATAAAAACACATTGTCAAACGAAATGATCATATTCTTTCAAAAATTACCGAATAATGAAAAATATTGGTATATCGGTGATAAGAATTTTGACTTTGAGACTACAAAAATTGTATACAATAAAATTTTGAAAAATTGCAATCAAGATCTAACTCTCTCGGGTGCTGTTCAAACAGTTGTTGATATTCTGCTTCATAATTATAACCACGTAGCAGAAGAATCCGATAAATACAGAATTGCATCAATTATTCGTAATCACTTTGTAATTGAAGAAAATACTTCTTTTGTAAGAATAGATTGTAACAGGTTATATTTAGATATTGAAAGTAATAGTGATTTATTTAATAAATTATATGACTTAATGCCAATTTATATTAAAAAATTATTAGATGAAAAACAGGAATTTGTTCTTGATGATTTATATTTTGAACTTGCAAATTCTCTATGTAATGGTGATCCCAATACAATAAATCAATTTTTAGAAGATCGAAATTATCATAATAATATTAAGAGTTTATTAGAAAATTATTGTAGTACAGACGGAAATGTTTATCAAAGAAAAACATACATAAACCAAATATCTGAAGATGCTACAGATATTTCTTGTTTGTCAGGAACTGAGTTTGAACTTGTAATAAAAAGATTACTTGATGCAGAAGGCTATACAGATATTATCAATACAGGTGGGGCTGGGGATCTTGGTGTAGACCTTATTGCAAAGAAAATTGTTAATAGCAATACAAAGAAGTTCCTCTTCCAATGCAAACGCTGGGTGGCTAATGTTGGTAGCGAACCAATACAGCGCTTACATTCAGAAAAAATTCGGCGAGGATTTGATGAAGCAATATGCATCACAACCTCTGATTACACAAGAGATGGACTTATGATTTCTGAGGCTAACAATATCATAGCAATTAATGGCAGAGAAATTGCTGAAAAATTAAATAGTTATTTTCCAAATGAATATTATAATGGTATTCTTGAAAATTAAACTTTCCATTTGGAAGACTTAGGATCCCAGTTTAGATGTTTTTCGAAAATATCAATTAGTGATTTGTATTTTTGAGATAATGTGTCCAACCAACCATTCTGAATTAAAATTTCCATTAAACCTTTATCATATAATTCAGGTGTTGACAAAGAATGATTTGTTTTTACTAAATATTTTGATTGTTTTATTAAATTATGTTCTATTTCTGTTATATTTTCTGTTCCAATAGGATTTTCATTTGT
>JBJEGL010000113.1:0-2822 GCA_051875035.1 Candidatus Gastranaerophilaceae bacterium
AGGTCGTTCTCAAGTTTCTAAACCTGACACTTTAGAAAATGACGTTAAGTTTATCAGACTGACATTTACTGACATTTACGGTCATTTACTCCGCACCCCTGAAAAGCTTTAATCATAATGAATAGAACCGAAAAATAGGCATTCAAAAAATGAGTGTTTTTTAATAAAACTTAATTAAGTTTCTGTAATATTTGATTGAAATTTTGGCAATAAAAAAGCCCCCACCCCGAAGGGTGAGGGAATAGGAGTTTATGAGAATTACTGCCTTTGCCCTATAAAATAGGAGGTTTTAAATGGGTTTTGTGCTTGTAATTTTTGTTTTATTTTTTCTGCATCTTGGCTCATAATTGCGACAGCAACACCAACAGAAGGAACAGGAGGTTCATTTTCTTTTTCGGGAATAATAAAACCTTGTTTTTGAGGAATAATAAACCACACGCAATTCGGATTATTTAAAATATGTTCTTGCATGTAGGCTGTTTCCATGCGGTTTGACGGAATAACAAAAACAACCTCGGTGTTTCCTGTAATTTGTTTCTGAACCTCACTTGTGCCCTTTTTTATCCATGCAGGAGTATATTTCCATGGAGGATTGCAAAAACAAAGACCGCTCCAAGGTTGGAGCAGTCCGTTTTCTTTTCTTGTGTAGTTTATATTTGCCGGTATATTAGGTCTTGTTGAACATACATCGATGTCATACTTATCTCTGCCCAAGACCTCCAGCAGAGGTTTATATATGCTTTCGGGTGTCATATAATCATCTCGAAGGGAGTTATATTTGCCCTCATTTCCGTATCGTGACATTTTTCCTCCTTTATGCCATGCATGCCTGCAATGTTTCATTGTTTTGTGTTTTTTCTTTGGTTAAATCAATCTGTATAACCACAAGTCCGTGCCGTCTGTACATATTGCAATTTTCTTTTTCGTTATCTATTGCACATGCGACTTCATAATTTTTTAATATTTCCATAAGGTGAGCCTCTTTTACGGCTTCGGAAGAATCGAAGCATTTTTCAGGTCTCATCATTAAAATAAATTCTTTGCCCTGCATAATTTTTTCGAGCATTTCTCTTGTTTCTTTTCTTATAGCTTCACTTCGGGCCGTTGAGAATATAACCTCGGCATTTGTTTGAAGCCTGTTTATAAGTAATTGTTGAGGTTTACTTTTTGTAAGGTCATTTGCGTTTTTATTGAAAAACTCCCACATTTGCGTGCCTTCCATATTCTGCCGCTCGACCTCTTCCCAAATCCAATCCGTATCTACCAAACATCCGTCAATATCGCAAATAATCGCCCTCTTCATCCTCTTTTAAACCTCCTTATAAATTTTGCTTCTTTTGTTACATCCATGAAAAACCGTGCCACCCATAGCAGGCACAAAATAATTAAAATTGGAATAAAAAAGGGGAGCAGCAAGCCCCCCAAAATGTTTAACAAATCATTTTTCATCAATAATCTCCTCTTCAACTATATCCTCAACCTCCTGTGCAATTTCCTCATCTGTTTTGCCTTTTAAATAGTCTTTATGATATGGACTATTTTTAAATGCTTTGCAGCAGATGCAAGTATTATGAGTGTATAAATTATGCACCGGGCATTTTTTATCACACTCCATGCCGGAATTTATCATTTTAATATAATCAGCTCTGTTCATTGTTCCTCCTTATGAATATGATTCAATGCTTCTTGGCCTTTTCTAAACAAATAATTAAACAAGATTGTTCTATAAAAAATCTCGCCATAAGGCTCTAATTTAAAAGAGCGACCGCCCTGTTTTAAATAAATCCAATCTCGGTCAATGGTATATATATAAACACCGGCTTTATCGCCGAGTTTTTCTAATATTTCGCTCTCATGTTTTTCAAAGGTTTCATTATCGAATACAAAATATAGTTGATTTATCAATTCAAGATATTTTTCCCATTTTTTATCCGACCTGAAGTCTTGAATACAGGATTTCACTTCATATCCTACGAGATAATTTTTTCTTTTGTTAATT
This sequence comes from Candidatus Gastranaerophilaceae bacterium, assembly GCA_051875035.1. Taxonomy (GTDB): domain Bacteria; phylum Cyanobacteriota; class Vampirovibrionia; order Gastranaerophilales; family Gastranaerophilaceae; genus RUG841. The sequence goes on from JBJEGL010000113.1 coordinate 2,000, forward strand.
TCTAACACATCAATCCTTAAATTGTTTTTATGTGGGCCAATATTGACATTTATTTCTCGCATTCCTATTCGGTATCCATTGCCATTAATAAAAATATGCTTCATTAGTGCGGCAGTTATAATACTTGTTTTGTCTCGTCTTGATAAATCTTTCCACTCGTATCTAATTTTATTCAGATGAATTATCGCCATCAGAAACCTCCAAAAGTTCAGGGTTTTCATATATGTTACCAATAACGACAAAGTTTTCTTTTTCAAGATTTATGTCGTCAAAGTATGTTATATCTTTTTCAAGAGCGGGCCTGGACATTATAAAGCCGGCTGATTTTTCGTCATATTTAACAACCGTAATATCCGTGTACGTACTGCCCTCGCTGACATAAGTTTCTTTTAAAATATCGCCTTCAAATATTGGCATTTTGTTTTTGTCCATCAAGCCGGTGCATTGCATAAGTACATAATTGTCATCGGGCTTTAAGTCGTATTGGTCGAATTGCATTGTTTTATAGTCTTGTGTTGTCAATTTAGCCATATATCCTGTGGCTGATACGATAAAATCATTACAGTGCATTGCTTTATTTTGTTTGTCCCATGCTCTGAATTTAAACCTGTACTGCATCTGCTCCTCCTTCTATTAAATCCGCATTCTCATAAATGTTGCCGACAACTTCAAAATGCCAGCCGGCACCGAACAGATATGAAAGTCCGTTTGTGCCATCAAAATCAACTCCTTTTAAATCGAATGCAGGATAATCATACTCACCGCCCCAAATAACCTCGGCTTGTTTTGTTTCTATATCCTTAAATGATTCATCATTCCAATC
>JBJEGL010000114.1:0-2811 GCA_051875035.1 Candidatus Gastranaerophilaceae bacterium
TTGATTGATGAAAGCCGGATTGTTAATGGTTAATGGCTAATCGCCTTTGATATAAAAAACCTTTCTGTCAAAGTGGACTTAAAATCTCTATCCTTTCCTATTTTATTCTTTTTAAAGAAGACAGGAAGTTATTGTGTTCAACATCACCATCAACTTTGGTCAAGAACACCTGGCAATCTTTTTCATCTGCATCAATCGGAGGAAGCATAGATATTTCCGCAGAATAATAATTGCTGTCGTTTCTGCTGTTTAACGGTACTCTGTTTGCAAGTGCATTTAAAGAAATTTTACGCATAATTCCTGATAAACCTTTATGTTTGTTTGAAAATTTTGTATAAATTCTAAGTGTTGCATCGGAGTTTTCAAGGTCAAATCTTCCTGCAATAAAAGTACTCAATTGCGGTGCGGAAGACTTTATCAGGATTTTTGACAAAACATTATCTTTTATGTCAATACTTCCAGATATGTCGTCAAAAGTACCTTCCGGAATATTAACCAAATCCATAACAGTTGCGGGACTTATCATTGCAAGAGGATTTCTGAATAAAGATACAAAATTCAAGGCATATTGAACAAGTCCGATTTTTGCAATTGTACCGTTTTTAATATCAAATTTCATTAAACCGTTTAATTTCATAGAACTGTCTGTTTCAAGAACAATAAGCCCTCTTGCTTTTCCTGAAATTTCTCTCGGTAAATTTAACAAAGATTCCGCAATTGCGTTGGAATCAACATCTTTGATACCAAGTCTTATTTTATATTTTTGATTTTTCAAATCACAAACAACGTTTGCGGTTGAAATACCTTCTGCAATATCAAATTTATTTGAATGAATTTCAAAAACGCCGTCTTCACTAAGTGTCATATTGGCAATAACATTACCGAAATTAATCTTTTTGTATACACCTTTTACAATTTTCAATGCACATTTTTCAATAGTAATAAGACCCGGAACGAAAACAACTTCGCCGTCTTCCTCATTATCAGATTGGTTAGAGTCATTAGCGGCAAGAGTTTGAGCAAGTGCTTCATTTTTATTTTCGGAATTTACTTGCGGTTGTTGGGCATTAAAAGACTCTAACAGTTTTTCTACATTGACATTATCAATAGTCAAATTAATATTATGAACTACAACAGGCAATTTCATTTCGTTTGTAATATGACCGTCAAAATTATAACCCGAACGTTTAAACCTTCCGTTTGCAATAATATTTACGTTTTTACTGTCTGTATATAACTCACCTTTTTTAATAAAAAGTCTTTGCGAAGGTATTCGGACTTTTTCCATAGCAAGTTTTCCTTTTAAAAACGGATTTTTAGCATTAATATATTCTAAATTTCCGGAAATTAAACCTTTTCTGAATACTCTTTGACCTATTAACACATTTAAAAATTCACTCGGTAAAGGTTTAGTAATTTCAAAACCAAGGTTTTTTATCTCCATATTTTTAAGAATATCAAAATTACCAAAAACACGAATGAGCGGTTTAGCTTCAACACCTGCTTGAAAAGCTTCTGCAATATAATAATTTAAATTTTTAAGTTCAAAATTATTACCTTCAATAACCATATCTGCACGGCAAGCTCTTTCATAATTAACAGGACTGAAAGATGTTCCGTCTATCAGAATATCATAGCCTTTGATTAATCTGAAAATTATGGAAGAATCTATCTTATTGTTTTTCATTTTAAATTTAATTTTTGCGATTGTTTTTCCAATCATTTCCAAAGGAACGCCGGCTGCTTTTGACAGATAATCTTTTACAAATTCGTTATTAGCAAAAACGTAGCCCTCAATATTTGTGTCAAAAGACTTTTGATAATCCGTAATTTTACCGCTGAAGGTAAGCTTATTTGCAATATTTTTGCCATGATATCCGTCTAAATGTGTAAGAAGAATTTTTTCATTATCAATTTTTATATTTCCGCTGTTCAAAACGACAGGAAGATTATTTAGCATAATTATTTTGCAATTAACTTTATTAAGATTAACATTTCCGTCGATTCCTGTATCCGAAATATTAATTTTAAAATTAAAAAATCCGTTAATATCGTTTAACAATGCAAAAAGTTCATCACCGTTAGGAATAAATAAATTTGATGATACAATTTCAACCTCAAACGGAATTTCAGTATCCGAATTTAGCTTTAATTCTGTCAGTATTTTAGTTTCATCCCAAAGCTCGGGCAAAGTTCCGATAAATGCGACAGTTGATGATGTACCCTTAAACCTCATTGAAATATCAAGATTGAGCCACGGCTTTAGCGATTCTATTCTTTGAGTGTAGCTTAAAACAGAAGCCTTTGACTGTGCAATACTCTTGCTCAGATTTAATATTTCATATGCTTCTCTCATAATATCGGAAGCCTTTTCCACGTTGCTGTCATACTCTTGCGTTGAAATCGGCGTTCTTCCCTGAAATGAAGAGAGCATCGATTTTTTCGAGGGTGAGTACTGCTCAAGAATCTCAAGTGCCTGCGCTGCTACCGCAGAGTTTTTATTAAACGACGCTTGCTGCATGGCGGTATCGGTCTTTGAAAATACGCTGTCCTCAAGAGGAAGATCGGTAATTTCAACTACGCCCTTTCTTTGGAGCGTTTCTAAAATAGCCTTTCTGTCCTTTCGCAGGGCATATATAGAAATTTTTTGCATTTGGAGTATTGCCATACTTACACCCCATTTATACTAATTTGTCAATTAATAGCTTTGTTATTTTATCCTGATTTTTTTGAGCACTCAGATAAATGGCGTCAGACTGAGTTTTTGCAGTCTGCTCGGCATTTTCAATCTGCTGCAATGCTTTTTCATTT
>JBJEGL010000115.1:0-2802 GCA_051875035.1 Candidatus Gastranaerophilaceae bacterium
TTTTAGGCGGCGGTTCGGATGTTTTGATATCGTCAGAAGGTGTTAGCGGAGCTGTAATTATAACGACTGATGTATCAAATTTTGAAATCAACGGAACCAAAATAATTGCTGCCTGCGGCGTGCGTACACCTGTTATATCAAGAGCAGCAGCAGAAGCAGAATTAACGGGAATGGAATTTTTATTGGGGATTCCTGGCACAATAGGCGGTGTTGTGTATATGAATGCATCTGCTCATAGTCAGTCAATAGCAGATATTTTTACCAGATGTAAAGTCTTTGACAGAGATTCAAAGTCCATTAAAACTTTGACAAAAAATGATATGAACTTTGAATATCGAAAATCAATAATTTCTCAAAAAAATTATATAATATTAAATGCCGAATTTGAGCTGAAACAAGGAAACAAAGAAGATATAAAATCTTTAATGGAAAGAAATACAGAGTTTCGGAGGCAAAAACAGCCGTCACTTGCTCTGCCTAATGCGGGAAGTGTTTTCAAAAATCCTGAACACGATTCAGCCGGACGACTTTTAGAAAAATCCGGAGTAAAGTCAAAAATTTCAGGAGGAGCAAAAGTCTGGGAAAATCATGCTAATTTTATCGTAAATATAGGTTATGCAACATCAAATGACGTGCTAAAATTAATGTATAAAATGTACAAAGAGGTTAAAGCAAGATATACAATCGAACTTCAACCCGAAATAAAGTTTTTTGGAATTGCAAATGAGGAAGAAAAAGAAATATGGCAAACACTGACGAACAAATAAAATATCCGTTTGAGACAAGAATTGCAGTCCTTTGCGGAGGAATGTCAAATGAACGAGAAATTTCTCTCCGTTCTGGAAAAAATGTTTTTGAAGCCTTGCAAAGACTTGGTTATCAAAATTCAATATTGATTGATGTAGATGATGAAATTGCCGAAAATCTTCACGATAATGAAGTTACAGTAGCTTATAATGCTTTACATGGAAAATATGGCGAAGATGGTTGTATACAAGGACTTTTAGAGCTTTTAAAAATCGAATATACAGGATGTGGAGTTTTTGCAAGTGCAGCTTGTATGAACAAAGCAACAACAAAAAATATTTTAAAAAATTATAAAGACATTCCTCTTTTAAAGTCTGTTCTTATAGACCCTGCTAAGGATATTGACTCACAAATTTCTAATTTAAAATTCCCTGTTATGCTAAAACCCGTCAGTGAAGGTTCAAGCATAGGAATGTATAAAGTTAATACAAGAGAAGAATTTCTTGAAAAATATAAAAAATCGGCTTCAATCGGTCAAGATGTTCTTGTTGAAGAATATGTAGAAGGAAAATCTTTAACAGTTGGCGTTTTAGATAATGAAGATAAGACTTTTGCGACAGAAATATTAGAGTTAAGACCGAAAAATGAATGGTACGATTATGAAGCAAAATATACAAAAGGTATGACAGAATTTGTATTGCCTGCGGAATTATCGGAAGAATTGACGAAAAAGGTAAAAGATATTGCAGTAAAATCTGCTCAACATTGCGGCTGTAAAGGTGTATGCAGAGTTGATTTTATTGTATCGGAAAATGTTCCTTATGTGCTTGAAATTAATACAAGTCCTGGAATGACAGATACCAGTGATTTACCCGCACAATCTGCCGCAATGGGCATTGATTACGACAACCTTGTATTAATGATATTAAATAATGCAGGACTAAACAGATAATGCAAAATAAGGCAAAAGATGTAAAAAGTAAAAGAGTTACGGTAAGGTCAAGTCTTCCGTTATTGTTTTTGCGTGCATTAACGATTGCATTGATTGTTTTTTGCGGTTACAAAATATTAATGTCTTCAAAGTGGTATTATCCTCAAGGGATGTTTTATTCTGTAAAGAATAAGAATATAGCAATTGTAGGAACTTATATTACGCCCAAAAGCAAGGTTTTAGAGGTAATGAAGCGTGTTCAAATACCTAAAAGACCGTTATATTTAATTGACGTTAAAGCTTTTGAAGACAGAATATCAGAAATTGAGACTGTAAAAAATGTATACATAAGACGATACTGGTTTCCGGCAAAAATGCTGATAGTTATAGAAGATAAGATGCCTATACTTATGATTGCTCCTGATGAAAAGGCTCCTCCTGCAGCATTTTTTGTTGAAGACGGTACTTTTTTGAGTGCTAATTTATTTCCGAGAGATGAAAAAATATATCCTTTAAAAGTATTAACAAAAGGTGATAATCCAAATGATAATTTTGTACACTGGAAAGAAGACAGACTCAAACAACTGCTTGAACTTGCAGAAGTTGCGGAACAATATTCAGGAGAAAAAGTAGAATACATTGATGTTCGAGATCCTCAGGATGTATACATAAAAATAAAACCTGTGTTACTGAGAATAGGAAAACTTGATGAAAACACAATTCCAAAACTCAAATCGATATCAATAATTCTTCCTAATTTAGATAAAATTGAAGAAAAAATTGTATATGTTGATTTACGATGGGATGTTGCAAAATATCTTAAAATAGAACGAAAAGAGGAAAAAAATGAAAATGTCATTAATTCAGATGAACACGAAATCGGCTGACATTGAAGAAAATTCAGCACAAATAAAAAAATATATAGAGCAAGAAGACGCAGAATTAATTATATTTCCCGAACTTGCAATAACAGGACTTGGATGTTGTGATTATTTTGCAGATGCGGATTTTATAAACAGACAAAATGAAGCTTTGGAAGATATAACCTCTTTGACTGTTGAAAAAGATGTATTAATCGGATTTGCAGAAAAAACCGATGAAGGACTATATTCTTCCGTAGCTTT
>JBJEGL010000116.1:0-2798 GCA_051875035.1 Candidatus Gastranaerophilaceae bacterium
AAGCCACGATAAGCCTGTTGTAATTCCTGATGCAATTAAAAATAAAAAATTTTTCACACTGATACTTTTTAGATATCCAAAAGAATTTGATGCAGCAATTATTCCCCAAATCAAGAATAATATAATAACGGTTCTTATGCCCATTGCAATATTTGAATCTATGTTTTTAACACCTAATTTACATAATATTGCAGTTAATGCTGCAAAAAATGCTGATAATATTGCATAAATTTTCCACATTTCAGCCTCTATGAATAATACAAATTATATTTTAACCGTTTTTATTTTTATTGCAAGACTTGGGTTTCACATCAAATTTATTTATATTTCCCGTGATAAGAACAGTCGAAAATTTGCACAATTACTTATTTGAGTTACCAAGAAAGATGGAAATTGGCAACAAGGCTCCAATCAAATATCAAGCAACAAAGAAGAGAACCGACATAATAACACTGAATGCTTAACTTGTTGTGTAAAGACAATTAGAGTTGTTTTAGAAATTGTATATATTATGTAACATATACAAGTATGACACGGGTTTTGTATAATTTTGTGTAAACTGTTATATAAATTTCAAATAATTTTTTTAAATTCAAAAAGCTTGTGATATTATAAAAATATTATGGTAAAAAAAATAACAATTTTAGGTTCAACCGGTTCTATAGGAACTCAAGCACTTCAAGTTTTAGGCGCATTAGAGGGTCAATTTGAGGTTGTTGCACTTTCTGCGGGAAACAATATTCATCGTTTATCGGAGCAAATAGAGAAATTTCACCCGAAGAAAGTCTGTGTAAGCTCAAAAGATAATGCAAAGGCATTAGCCGAAAAGTACAAAAATATAGAAATTGTATACGGAGATGAAGGGCTTGAAGAGTTATGCTCCGATAAATCTAATGATATAATTTTGGTTGCAGTTTCGGGAAAAATAGGTCTAAAACCGACATTGACCGCAATCAGAAATCATATTGATATTGCACTTGCAAACAAAGAAACCCTTGTTATGGCAGGGGATATTGTTATGAAAGAAGCTGCGGAAGCAGGAGTAAAAATTTTGCCCGTAGATAGTGAACACAGTGCAATTTTTCAATGTCTTAATAATAAGCAAGGTTTGAAAAGACTTATTATCACAGCCTCGGGCGGTCCTTTTCTGCATAAATCTTTTGAGGAGATGAAAAATGCAACTGTCGAACAGGCACTTGCACATCCGAGATGGGATATGGGACCCAAAATAACTATTGATTCTGCAACATTGATGAATAAAGGTCTTGAAGTTATTGAAGCACATCATTTATTCGGTGTTGATTATGAAAATATTAAAACTGTTATACATCCTCAAAGTGTTATTCACAGTGCGGTTGAGTATAAAGACGGCAGTGTAATTGCTCAATTAGGTGTTCCGAGCATGCACATTCCTATACAATACGCAATTTGTTACCCCGATAGAATCGAGGGTATAAAAACAAATTCTTTTGATTTTGCAAAAATTGCAACTATGACTTTTGAAGAACCGAATTTTGAAAAATTTCCTCTTTTAAAACTTGCAATAAAATGCGGTAAAGAAGGCGGAACATATACAGTTTGTATAAATGCTGCCGATGAAGAAGCTGTTTTTGCATTTTTGGCGGGAAAAATTGCTCTCGGTCATATTTCCGATATAGTTGAAGAAATTCTTAGCAAGCATAATTCAATAAATAATCCCGATATCAATCAAATTTTTGAAACAGATAAAATTGTGCGTGAACAAACACGAGAATTGATTAAAAATAAGTATTTAAAATAATTGGAGTTTTTGATGAAAATATTATGTTTAAACGGTCCAAACTTAAACTTATTGGGAACAAGAGAACCCGACAAGTATGGAGTATATACGCTTTCCGATATAGAAAAAGAAGTTTCCCAAAAAGCTAAAGAACTTAACGTTGAAATTGATTTTTATCAAAATAACATTGAAGGAGAATTGGTTAATAAAATACAGGCAGCAAAAGGTATATATGACGGAATAATAATCAATCCTGCCGCATATACGCACACGAGTATAGCTATTCGTGATGCTTTCCTTGCTGTACAAATTCCTGCTGTAGAAATTCATTTATCCAATATACACAAACGTGAAGAATTCAGACACAAATCATTCATTGCACCTGTTTGTATCGGTCAAATTTGCGGTTTTGGCAAAAACAGTTATATTTTAGGGTTATATGCCATCGTTGATTATTTGAAAAATAATTAATTTTTGGAAATAAACATATACAATAATTTTTATTTTGGGCTATAATTTTTTCGGAATGGCAGAGGCTTAATATGCTAAATCTCGAAAATATAGCTGATAGAATACGTGAAGCTTTAGACAATGATAGTGACAAATCTTTAAAAGAGTTGCTTGATGGCTATCATTGTGCTGATTTAGCTGAAATTTTGCAGGTATTAAAACCTGATGAAAGACTTGCCGCATTTAAAGCTATTGATGAAGACAAAGCTGCGGAAATGCTTGAATATGCTCCTGCTCAAATGCAGGTTGAAATTCTTTCCGACATAGGTGAGGAACGGGCGGCAAAAGTTATTATGAAAATGCCTCATGATGAGGTTGCCGACGTCTTTGCCGAAATGGAAGAAGATGAAACTGAAAGTTATTTAAACAAGCTGCCAACTAAAGTTTCTACCGAAATCAGAGAACTTTTGGCATATAAAGAAGATACCGCAGGCGGTATTATGACACCCCATGTTCTTACGGTAAATAAGGATATGAAAGTCGAAGATGTATTGTCTTTTATTAAAATTCGTGCAGAAAAAGACGAATT
>JBJEGL010000117.1:0-2793 GCA_051875035.1 Candidatus Gastranaerophilaceae bacterium
GGCAAACATGTATAAATCTTTGGCTGAACCGAAACCTGCTGAAGATAGAAAACAAATATCGCCTGATGAATTTTGGAGCAGTATGAGAATGGTTGCTACGAATAATCAAGCACTCATCAAATATCAAACGAAATAATTCTATTAATTTCACAAGAATAATAAAAATTAGTAGAACGGATATTAAGACAAGTATTCAACTTATCCCCCCCTATATCAATTATTTGTGCCTGAGTAAGCTCAGGTTTTTTTTTGCTTATTTGTAATTGGATAAGAATTATTCTGACAAAAAAATAATTTCTTTTTGAATATCTTGAATTACCTCAATATTTGCTATTTCTTTACTTTTTCCGTTTTTATAAGAAAAGATATAAAAAACTTTTCCGCCGAATTTTTTTGTAAATTCTTCATGGGTATTTTTTTGCAATACTCTTTCTTTGTATATTTCAGGCAATTGTACATCAGAAACGGGCTTAATTTGTAATCCTATAAATTTGTTTTTAATTTTTATATAGAAGTCTACATTATATTTTCTATCCCATTCGTCAGGAGCCGGTGAAATATCTTGATTAAGTATTTGTCTGAGTTTTCCGTATATCGTATCTATTTCTGTCATGTATCCGTCAAATGTTCTTTTTGTAACAAGTTCAAGGATATAATTGATACAATCTTCTTCCGTTATACTTTCTATTTCAGCAGTTAAAACTTCCGTAATTTTTATATATAATTTTTGTCCGAGTTCAATAATATGTTCTTTGGAACGAACATTTTCAAAATAATATTTTTCCCATTCTTCTAAGGTTTTTGGTTGACATTTTCTTATTGCTTCAGAAGTTGCCCCGACATTCCTTTTAAAATTTAATTGAAACCTATTGACTGCACTATTTAAAATCCATTCTTTTGACATATTGTTCTCCTAATCTTTATATAAGCAAGTAAAAATATTATCTTTTTTCAATATTTTATCAATTTTTTTTATTTCTAAAAGTTTTTCTTGTGCTGTTTTTACTTGAAATTTATGAAATTCATTTATATAACATTTATCTTTTTTTTCTTGTGTTAAAGAAGATATAAAATCATTATGATTTTTAATTCGTTTATCCACTATATCATTTATGAAACTAAGAGATTGCTCCATATTTTTAAGTCCCAAATTATAAATTTGATTTGATATTTCAATACCAATGCCGTTTCTTTCAGAAGCTGCTGCTGCTAATATTGTCGTTCCTGTACCCGCAAAAGGGTCTAAAACGGTATCTTCTTTTACAGAATACATATTTATCAGCCTATATGGCACCTCAAAAGGGAATGCACCGCTTCGTTTTCTATCAGCAGTGTATATTTTTTGATTCAGACCTTTTATATCCCAAATATTAGAAAACCAAATGTTTCTTTCTTCCCAAAAATATGCACTTTTTTGTCTCTTATTTTTTTCTTCTTTTGTTGCAAATTCTCTCTTGGCACCTTTTCTAAATATTAAAATATATTCATGCTCAAGAGTCACATATGCTCCTGCAGGAAGCATGCCCGAACCCATAAATTTATTTGGAGAATTTGCGGGTTTGTTCCAAATAATTGATGGCAGCATACAATAATTTTTTTCAATAAAAAAATCAACTATCTTTGTATGATTTGCAAATAATTTAAACTTTCCGTCACAATTTTTTACCGCATCTCCTATATTTATACATACAAAGCCACTGTCAGCTAATACTCTGTCACATTCTTCCCATACTTTATTTAATAATTCATGCATTTTTTCATACGCTGCATTGTAATTATTAAAATCAGTCATTCCTTGAGAAGAAAAACTATCCTCCCACATTTCAATCATTGGATATGGAGGTGATGTCACAATTAATTGAATTGATTTATCTTTTAAAAAAGATAAATTTTTAGAATCCGTATTTATAAATGATTGTATAGTTTTTTTATCGTACATAATTTTATTTTAAAATAAAAAACGGTATTTTGTACCGTTTTTTATCTGTTTATTTTAAAAATACAGTTTAGAATTATTCTTCTTTTTCTTCAACACTGTTGCTTTCATTTTCTTCCTTAACTTCTGTTTCGGGTTCAATATCTACTGTGCTGAATTTTATTTTTTTGTCTTCTAATGTAAGAAGTATTTGCTTTCCTGCTTTAAAGTTACCGCCGAGGATTTCTTCTGCCAATCCATCTTCAACTTTCTTTTGAATAAGACGCTTCAACGGTCTTGCTCCATATGCTTCCGAATATCCGTCTTCTGCAAGATAATCTTTTACTTCGTCAGAAACTTTAATCTTCAAATCTTGTGATTCAAGTCGTTTGAACAAATCTTTGAATAACAAATCAACAATTTGTCTGATTTCCGGTTTAGAAAGATGTGCAAAGACAATTGTTTCGTCAATTCTGTTAAGAAATTCCGGCTTGAAAGATTTCTTCATTTCTTCCGTAACCGTATCTTTAAGTCTTTCATATTTATCTTTTGCTTCATCATCCGCAACAGAAAATCCTAACTTGGATCCTGTTGATATCATGCTTGCTCCAACGTTACTTGTCATGATGATAATCGTATTCTTGAAATTAATATGTCTTCCTTTTGCATCGGTCAAACGTCCGTCATCAAGAATTTGAAGCATTATGTTGAATACGTCAGGATGTGCTTTTTCAATTTCATCAAAAAGTACAACCGAATACGGTTTCTTTCTGATAATTTCAGTCATGTGTCCTCCGTCATCATATCCGACATATCCCGGAGGTGAGCCGATAAGTTTTGCCGTAGAATGTTTTTCCATAAATTCGGACATGTCCACT
>JBJEGL010000118.1:0-10390 GCA_051875035.1 Candidatus Gastranaerophilaceae bacterium
TCCTGAAGATTTGGGTGTGTCTGAATTCCACGCAATATTGACAAGTATGATTAAACAAGGACAGGTCGATATGGTTAAAAAAATTCTTAATCAGCGTTCTGTCGTTGATAGGAATGGTTATGAACTTATTGCGGTTGATTATATAGATAAATTTAAAGATGATTTCAGCCATATGGCAGATGAACTTGAAATGGCTGCGGATAAATCTTCCGATACTAATTTTAACGAATATTTGAGATTGCAGGCAAAAGCTTTAAGAACAGCAGACCCGATGCTTGATGCTTATGCTGATAAAAAATGGGCAACTCTCCAAAATACTCCGCTTGAATTTACAATAACAAGAGAAAATTATAGCGATGGACTTACAAAAACAATTTCTTCTAATCCTGAATTGTTAAGACTTTTAAATGAAGCCGGTATTAAACCTATTCCTAAAGATTCACTCGGATGCAGAGTCGGTATTGTCAATCAAAAGGCGACACAGGATTTGTTGAAAATTAAACAGTTTTTACCAAAAATGGCAGAAAATATGCCTTTTAAAGATGAATATAAACAAACCATTAATAATGAAGAAGATGTTAAGCAAACAATGGTTGACGTTGATTTGGTTGATATGACGGGTGATTGCGGTGCATATAGAGGTGGAATTACGATTGCGGAAAATCTTCCGAATAATGACAAGCTTTCGTTGACAATAGGTGGTGGAAGAAGAAATGTATACCACAGGCAAGTAAGAAATATGTACACTCCCGAAAAAATAAGTAAGAAGATAAATGCTATTTTAGATTCTTCTTTACATCAATATTATAGTACGGATGCTGTTCACTGGTTTACCATCGGACATGAAAATACTCATTCATTAGGACCTAATGATGGTACCGAAAAATTGGGTAAATATCAATCAATTATTGAAGAAAACAAAGCAGATATGGGTTCTCTTGCTTTTGTAGATTTATTAACCAAAGAAGGTATGTACAATGAAAAACAGAGAAAGCAAATCATTGTATCTGCTGTTTTAGGAAATTATCTTAAAGCTAAACCTACTATGGCACAAGCTCATCGTGTTCGCTCTGTTATGCAAATTAATTATCTTACAAAAGAAGGTGCCATAAGATACAATGAACAAGGTAAAATCTTTATAGATATTGACAAAGTTGTTCCTGCTGCACAAAAAATGCTTGAAGATATTGTAAAAATACAGCTTTCCGGTGATGTTAATGAAGCAGAAAAATTTGTTGAAGATAATTTTGTTTGGGATGAAAACTGCGAAAATATAGCCGCAGAACTAAGAAAAATTGATAGCGAGTTGAACGGGCAAACAGTTGCTCCTCTTGCACAAAAACTTCTTTTGGAATAAAGTTGTTTTAAAATTAAAAATAAATATTTTGAAGAGAGTTGATTTATAACTCTCTTTTTTTGAATAATTTTATTTATTATGCTATAATTGCACAATAAAAGATTTAATTTAAAAATAATATATAAATGAAAAGGTAAAAGATGAGTGAAAATTCTTTAATTCAAAACGGTATGTACAAGAATGAGTCTATGTGGGATATATGGATGCATTCTACAACAGAGTTTATTTTTTTTAAAGATATAAATGGTATGTATATTGCTTTTTCTGATGCTGCAGCTAATTTATACGGTTTTGATGCAAAAGATGTTATCGGTAAATATGATTATGAAATATATCCTCCTCATTTGGTCAAAGCTTTTCTTAATCAAGATAAAACTGTAATAAATACAAAAAAAAGATACATTACTCAGAGTGTATTTAAAAACAAAGATGGCAGAGAAATGATTGTTGAAACCATAAAAGCTCCTCTTATTAATTCTTATGGTGAGGTAATTGGTATTCAAGGAAGTGCAAGAGATATTTCTGACAGATTCGTGCATCAAGATGAAATTAAAAATGAAAAAGTTAAGTTGCAGGCTCTTTTAGATAATATTCCTATTGCTGTTTGGATTAAAGATGCTGACAACAAGTACTTGACGGTAAATCAAGAATATGAAAAACTTTTCAATGTAAAAAAAGAAAATATTATAAGAAATGATGTTACAGAGATTTTAAAAACTCAAAATCTATTTTCAGATAAGCAAATAGAACTTTTGAAAAATCAAGATGAGATTGTATTTGGTCAAAAACAAAGAAATAAAATTGAATTTTTAATAACTAAAGATGGAAAACAAAGATATTTTGAATTTATTAAAGCACCGATTATAAGAGATGATCAAGTAACAGGTCTTGTTGGTATTTGTCAAGATATAACTCGTGGTTCATAAAGTTAAACTTAATATATAAATAAAAAGCTGCTTTTTTATAAAAGCAGCTTTTTTTAATTTTTATTTATCTCCAACAATTTGTATTCTTCCGTCTTTTTGGATATTTATTTCCTCTTTACAATTATGAATGTATTTTGTAAGAATATCTTTAAAAACTTCATCTTCTTTTTTTGTTTCTGCATTATCAAATTTGTTAAGCATTGAATATCCGTCTAAGCCTCTTGCAATAAATGACGGTGTTGCCATTGTGTATTTTTTATCTTCTTGCGGATTATTTATATCAATCAGATGCTCGGTACCGTTTTTATCAATTGAAAACAAACTAATCAATTCTCCTTCGGAACTTACAGTGTATTTTAATCCCGATACTTGTGCTAATCCGGGTTTTCCGTCCTTGTTTCCAACTGATGAAGCTGTATATTTCATTGCTTCAACAAGTTCTTTTTCCGAAACATTTATTATTACTGGAATATCAGAGAATGGAAAAATTTCTCCGATATCTCTGGTTGAAATATCTCCCTTCGTGAAATAGCCTCTCATTGCTCCCGCATTGATAAATGCTATATCCGTTGAGTATTTTTCTTTTAAAATATCTGCAAGAAAAGAAATATGAGGATTTTCTTCTTTAAGATTATTTTTAGGCAGAGGTTCAGCTGTTGATATTTTACCGACAATTTCCGGTTTTCCTAAAATATTGTTAAATTCATTTTGAATATTTTCATCTCTTTTAAGATTTGCTGTAGGTTTAACAATGTTTTCCGCTTTTACTATTTCACCGGCATTGTCAAATTCTATATTTAAAATTCCGTAATAATTTCCGTCTCTGCCGGCTTGAGTAATTATTGTAGGTGCTCCCGTTTCTTTTGCAATAACAAGATTCTCTCCTACGGTTAAATCTTCTACCAAGTCGTGAGAATGCCCGCCAAGTATAATATCAATTCCCTCAACGGATTTAGCTATTTCAATATCATTTTGATATCCGATGTGAGAAAGAACTACAATTCTGTTTATACCCTCTTCTTTGAAACGGTTAACTTCATTTTGTAAATATTTTATTGTTTCTTCTTTTTGATCTATTTCAAGACCGTTAAATAATTCCTTATTTGCTGAACGTAATGACAAATCAAAAGGCATTAATGCAACAATTCCGTATTTGTTTTGATTATTGTCTTCTTGAATATAAGAATCAATAACTCTGTTATATAGTTTATGTGTTTTATTTATGTCAGCATTTGAACCCATTATTTTATATACTGCGGACTGAGTTGATGTCAAAAAATCAGACATGTTTTGATCTACTTCATGATTTCCGACAACTGTTGCTAAAAAATTGTTTGAGTTTAAAAATGTATTGGCTGCTTTATTAACATTTATATTTTGACCAAGCATAATATCACCTGCGGAAAACTTAAGTTTATCCACATAGGAAGGCATTATATTGTCAAATTCCTTAGAAGCAGTCGTTATTTTTTCCATATTTGACAATCTTCCATGAATGTCATTAACGTAAAAAATGCTTGTTACATTTCCTCGTTTACCGTTTTGCATAATCGGACTTATTATTTCGCCTGTTTTTGATAAAACAGAATTTTGTTTGTCGTTTGCTTTATCTGTTTTATTTAATACGCCTAATGAAGCTAATGCTAATGCAGAAGAAACTTTTTGTTTTTCTTTATCATATCGGCAAACTGCATCTTTTGTGTATTTATCAGAAATTACCGCTTTTTCTTTTCCTGCTATTTTAGGAGAAATCCAAGTATTGATTTTGTTTACTTCTAATTGCAATACCTTGTCCTGCACATAAACTGATACCGCATATTTTAATATTTATAATTAAAAAATTTTGTTATATTATATAATAATATTTTACAAAACTTAAATTGAAAAATACTTTATTTAACAAGATAATATTTATTTACTTTTTATTGGTTTTCAGGTTTTAGACAAGATTGCTCATAGTCTTGTATTTCAGCTCTTGCTTCTTCCAGAATGCTGTCAAAAACTTCTACCAAATACGGGTCAAATTGAATTCCTCTCATATTATGCAGAATTTCAACTGCAAGTTCCGGTGTTCTCGGTTTCCTGTATGCTCTCGGTGATGTCATTGCATCATATGCATCAGTTATTGCTATTATCCTTGAACCGATTGGAATTTCTTCTCCCTGTAATCCTGCGGGATAGCCGTTTCCGTTATAGTATTCGTGGTGATATTTTATAATTTCTACAACATCTTTTAGTTGTTTTATATCTTCTAATATCCGAACTCCGTGTGAAACATGATTTCTGATTTCTTCCCAGTCTTTTTCATCTAATTTATCAACTTTGTATATAATATGATCTGAAACACCAATCATACCAATGTCATGAAGCATTGCTGCAAGTTCTATTCTATTTGATGTATCAGTATCAAGATTTAATGCTTTTACCATTTTCATTGTATAAAAAGTAACTCTGCGGCTTCTTCCTGTTGTGAAAGAATCTTTTGCATCCATTGCTTCTATAATTGCTTTTATTGTTCCTGCAAATAAATCCTTTAAATCATTAATTAATGATGCATTATCAAGCCTTAATTGTAAATATTCTAATGTATTTGCGACTGTCATTAATAATTCATTCGGTTCATAAGGTTTTTTTATATATCTGTATATTTTTGCATAATTGATTGCATCTATCAAAATTACGGAATCTGTATATGCTGTAACTAAAAGACGCATTGTATCCGGATAATTATCATAAACTCTTTTTAAAAATTCAACTCCGTCCATCTCCGGCATTTTATGGTCGGAAATGACTAAGTCTATATGTTTTTTACTTAAAATATCAAGTGCTTCAATTGGTGAGGTTGTTTTTGTTATTTCGTATTTACCTCGCAAGGTTCTGTATAAAAGTGCAAGGTTATCAGGTTCATCATCAACTAATAATATTTTATACATTTCCATTGCTTTAAATTACCTCAATATCTTCTTTCTTCTCTGTCTGCTGTTTTTGTTCAAATACAAGCGGAAGTTTTATTGTAAATTTTGTACCCTTTTCAAGTTCGGATTGAACGTCTATAGTACCTTTATGATTTTTAATAACTTTGTAGCTTATAGACAGTCCTAAACCTGTTCCTTGTCCTACCGGCTTTGTTGTGAAGAACGGATTGAATATTTTTTCTTTTGTTTCGTTTGTCATTCCTTTTCCGTTATCTTGAATTTCTATATATGCAAAATTTTCGTCTTTACTTATAGTTATATCTACTTCTCCCTTACCTTCTTTTGCTTTATCTGCAACAGCAAATGCTGCATTATCAAGTATATTCATAAATACTTGGTTTAATTGTCCGCCGTATGCTTCTATTTTGGGAACATCATCGTGATAATCTTTGTGTACGGTAATTCCGTGCTTAAATTTGTTGTTGAGAATATTAAGCGTAGAGTCAATTTCTTTTGGTAAATCGACATTTGTTATTGCTGATTCTTCCATTCTTGAGAAGTCTTTAAGATTTAAGATAATGTTTTTTGTTCTTTCGGTACCCTCGTGGCAGCTCTTTATCAAATCAGGTAAATCTTCTTTTAAAAAATCATAGTCAATTTCTTTTAAAAGTTTTTCATATGCCTCTTTGTGTTCGGGTGACAAATCATTTTTATATTCCTCAAAGGTATCTATTAACATTATTAAGTCTGAAGAATAATTTTTTAAATGACTCATATTTCCGTAAATAAAGTTTATCGGATTGTTGATTTCATGCATAATACCGGCAACAAGTTCACCTAAAGACTTCATTTTTTCCGAGTGAACCATCATTGCCTGTGTGTCTTGAAGTTCTTTTATTGCTTCTTGTAACTGTTGCGTTCTCTCTTGTACCTGATGTTCCAGAGAACTGTATAATCTCTGAATGGAATCCGCCATGCCGTTGTATGAGTCAATAAGTTCATTAAATTCAATGTATTTTGTTCTTTCAAGTCTGTCGGATAAATCTCCGTTTGAAAAGGCTTCCGTTGTTTTTATTAACGCTTTAACAGGTTTGATAATTCTTCTGCATAATCCGGAGGCAAGCCAAATTCCGAGAGCCAAACACAAAATAAAAACTATAAATATTGTATTTGTAAGTTGTTTAATTCTTTCAAAAAAAGTTAAGTCTTCCGTGAAGCCTATGTACATATTAAAAAGATCTGTTTTTTTCTTTATTTCAGTTGTATTTTTTATAGCATTTCTTGCAAGTGCAGATTGTGCTATTTTTCCGTTTGTAATTTTGGGTTCAAAAATGGTCGAATATAATAATGTGTTATCGGTTGAATCCGTTATTACGCAATAAGCTATTAGTTTGCTTTTTATCATTGTTGCTAATGTTGCATCAATTACGGAATTATCCTCTTCAAGTTTGTTTGAAATTATTGAAACAAGATTTGCGGCAATTGATTCTCTTAAATTTTGTGTTTTATTTTCAATTTCTCGGTCAAGTTTTTGCGTCGCATTCATAAAGGCTAAAGCAACAATTACTAATATTGTAAAAATAATCATCGCAATACCGCCTAAGAAATCAGTACTTAAACGTGTTTCTCTACGTTTTGTGTATACTGTTTCTTCTGCAACCATATTATTTAAATTATGTTTGGAGGATTTATTCTTTTTCATAACCTTAAATTTTATTCTTCCGTTTTATTTTTGTTCTGTTTCTGTATTCTTTTTTAAACAATACTGAGTTAATGCAACCCTGTCTATATTTCTTATTAATTTAAACTGTCCTGAAATTTTGAATTTATTTTCTTTTGTCGGTATTATTCTTACAGGTTGAAAACTACAGGAAATGGAAAGATTTTTTTCTAAGTTTATGTCAGTTTTGTAACTTGTATTTTTATTCATTTCCGTGTCTGATATTAAACACATTCCGCCTGCTGAAATATCTATTATCGTTGCTCGAATTGTTTTTTCTTCCGTATATATTAAAATGTTTTTACGAATTTCTGCTCTTGTATATTCTCGCCTTTGAATTAAAGTGGATTTTTTAGGGTATTTTACTGTTAATATTCTACCGTCTGCTTTTTCAAGTTTTGAGTTGAAATATAAAACACCACTGCCGGAAACTGCAAACATATCCACTTCTTCGTCTTGTTTGTATAGTTCTTCCGAGGCAAGTTCAACCTTAATAGTTTCGCCTGCTGATATATCTGTTACCGTACATCTTGCTGCGTTTGTAACATCTTTGGAAAGTATTATGAATTCTTGTGCTTTTTCGATTTCTGTTTCCATTGTTCCTTCAGTCTTAATTTAATTATACGATAAATCGCCATAAAATTAAAACTATTTTTTAGGAAGAACTTTGCCTAAAATATATGGTTTTGAAAAATATTTATTTGCAACTGTAATAATATCGGTAACTGTCACGGAATCGACTTCTTTGTTAAATTTTTCAAAGTAGTAGTCAACACCATTTCCGTTTTGTTCACAGGTACTTAGTAGACTTGCTTTTGCCGCATTTGTTTCCGTAAAAACAACTGCTTCTCCTTTTAATTTGTTTTTAGCATCTTCAAGTTCTTTGTCGCTGACAAATTCTTTTTTTAATCTGTTTAATTCAAGGAGCATGGCTTTTTCTGCCTCATCTGTTTTTTTCGGGTCTGTTCCGATATACATGCAAAAAGAACCTTTATTTACATATGCAGGTGTTGTTGAACCGACAGCGTATGCCAAACCTTTTTGGGCTCTGACTTCCGAGAATAATCTCGAACTCATTCCTCCGCCTAAAATTGCATTAATAACTTTTAATGTAATTCTGTCTTTGCGATTTTCTATTCCGTCGGTTTTCCAGGCAAATACAAGCCAAGCTGCTTCTTTTCCTTGCTGACGGGTTATCGTTTTGTTTTCACTAAGATTGTTAAATGTATTTTTATATTCTTTATAATTAATTTTTTTGCCGTTTTTAACCGAGATTGCTTCTGAAAAATAATTAATCATTTCTTGTGAGTTAACATCTCCGTTTACTGCAATTATGGCATTTTTTGCATCAAAAACATTTTTATAAAAATCAGCTGTGTCTTGTCTTGTTATTTTGGGCAAATATTTTTCAATTCTTTTTCCTGTTCTGTTATATGGTGTATCTTGCCAAAGTTCATTTGTAACTTCTTCAAAGGCAAGATTTGCTGCATTATCTCGATTTTGAACAATTGAATATAAGATATCCTGTTTTGCTCTTTCAACTTCTGTGGTGTCGATTACCGCCTTATTTAAAACTTGATAAAACATGTCAAGTGCAAGCGGCAAGTCAGGTTTTGTACATCTTAAAGAAATACTGAAATATTCCGCATCATTTGAAGCTGAAATTTTTATTCCGTTCTCTTCGCTAAGTTTTGCAAATGTATTTTTTGAGTAACGCTCCGTTCCTTCATCTAATACGGCGGCGGTTATTGTTCCTAATCCGGGAATAGGTTCTGTATATCCGCCTCCTTTTATTTTCATATTTATTGCAATTATTTCATTATTTTTATGTTTATCAATGATTAATTCCGCACCGTTTTTCAGAGTATATTTCTCTATGTTATTAATTTTTTCTTGTTTTAACGGCTTATTATTTGAGGGTTTAAAATACTTATCGGAAGGTACTAATGATGTGCAAGTTTCTTCGTTATTTGAGGAAATTTGTTTTGTTTGTGCTGCTTTTTCAGGATTTTTGGGAGTTATGGAAGCAATTATTGTGTGATTTTTATCAAGGTATTTTTTTGCAGCTTTTTGAATGTCTTCTGCCGTTACTTTTTTAATGTTGTCAAGATATTCTTCGCTATAATTCCAATCACCTGTTAACAATGTCGAATAGCCTATTTCAGATGCATTGTCGGCAACTGATTCTCTTGAAAATAAAGTTGCTCTCTCAATCATCTTTTTTGCTCTGTCAAGTTCTTCTTGCGGAACTTTTTGTGTTTTTAATTTATCCACCTCGCAAAATATTGTTTTTATTACTTTGTCAATATTTTTTTCATTTAAATCTGCTCCTATCATAAATACGGAGTCGTCTTTTAAAGAAACATGACCCGCATAAACTCCTTGTGCTGATTGCTGTTTATCTTTAATTTCTTTATATAACCTTGATGATTTGCCGTCTCCTAAAATAGCTGCTGCCATATCTAAGGCATAAGAATCTTTATCGGTAACTTTTAACCCGCATTTGTATCCGATAACTAAATCAGAAGTTTTAACATCTTCTTTTGAGTTTATACATATCTGTTTTTCAGGTTTTTTGTCAGGTTTGTACTTGTTTTTTACAGCTTTCATATTTGCTGAAGTACAAGAAAAATATTTTTGTACGGCATCTATTGCTTTTTTTGCATCAACATCTCCTACGACTACTGTAATCATATTCTCCGAAGAATAGTGGTTTTTATAAAAATTCTTTATTTCTTCCCGTGAAATATTTGCAATAATTTCTTTTGTTCCTATTACTTCTCTTTTATAAGGGTGGGTTGTATAAAGTGCCTGATTGAATTTTTTATTTAAAATTCGTGAAGGATTGTCGTTATTGCGTTCTATTTCACGAATTACAACATTTCTTTCCTTATTAATTTCATTTAACGGTAAAAGCGGCTGCGTCAGCATGTCGGCATGGAGTTTTAATGCAGTTTCAAAATCTTTTGAAGGAAGTAATATGTAAAAATGGGTGTAATCCTTACTTGTTGCTGCATTCGTTTGTGCACCTTTTGATTCTAAAATTTTATCAAATTCATTGTTCGGATAGTTTTTGGAACCCTTAAAAAATAAATGTTCCAAAAAATGTGCAACACCGTTATTCTTGTCATTTTCATCAATTGAACCGGTTTTTACCCAGGTGTCGATTATAACAATCGGATTTGTGTGAATTTCTTTAACTATTACTGTTTGTCCGCTTGGCAGTTTTGCTTTGGTGATTTCATTTGCAATTGCCGCTGTGGTCGTTATTAATAATACTAAAATTAAAGAAATAAATTTTTTCATATCTGCCCTCTTTTGAAATAAGTTTAAAATATTTAGGAAAAACTTTAACTTCCCCGATTGGATATTTATATTATATATTAGCAATTTTTGAGGGATTTTGCACATAAAAAAAATCTTGTAACAAAAAGCACTTGAAAAATTTTTTTCAGCACGCATAATTAATTGT
>JBJEGL010000119.1:0-2748 GCA_051875035.1 Candidatus Gastranaerophilaceae bacterium
CAGATACTTCGGCTAAAGCCTCAGTATGATAGTTATTATTTAAAGCGTTTTGTTGTGCTTGAAGCATTAACATTGTTGCAGTTAAATCGCCGACAGTTTGAGCATTCGTTTCAAACTCAGCATTTTTAAAAGTTACATAGCCGTTTTCAACCGCAAGTTTTGCCTTTTGAGTGTTTTCGGATAGTTTTTCTGCTTTTAACTGTATAAGAACTTCATTCTCTGTCAAATAAACACCGTTTTTAAGAATGTATGTATCCTCAGTTTCTATAATTTCATCATAAGGCATATATTTTTTTACGGAATTAATTTCTTCTTCTGTTTTTGCAGCGTATGCAATTAAACTTCCTTGTTTTATTATGTACATTTTATTTTTCCTTTTTAATTATTTTTTACTGAATTACGATGCCTTAGGATTATATCGCTCCTTCATCCGCATAACATCTAAACCACCGTAACGTAATACCTTCATAATAGACTTGTATCATATCGCCTTTTTGGCAAGGCACGGAAACAGAAGCGGGTTTTCCGTCTAAATTACTGACAGCATTCCAATAGCTGCTTCTTGAGCCATTGTATATTTGAAGAGCTGCACAAGTTAGTACAGCAAGTTGAACATGCCCGTTATACGGAGCAATAACAGTGCCGCCGCTTGCAGGCAATGTTAAGTCCGCATATTTTCCTGATGGTTTGCCCAAGGGGCTTTTCATATTTGTATTATATCCGTTTTGATTATATGGAAAAGTTGAAGATGCAGTAACGGAGGCATTTGCAACAGTTATACTTGCAATCGGTACTTTATTGAACATTTGCCACTCAGTTCCGTCCCATTGCAAAACTTGAAGAGGCTCTGCCGCTGTATTTAGCCATATATCACCTATACTTGCGTCCGGAGATTGGGATTGAACAAAGAAATTTGTATTCAAAAGTTCTGAAGAGCCGTCTTTACCTACATATTTTATGTAAGTTCCGTTTGATAAAAGTTCTGCATCATCAGAGTTTATACCGTTAACAACGAATTTTTCTCCATCTGCAAGAGTTCCGTTTAATACAGGATATATACCACCAACTTTATAACTTATATTATAATTTTCAGCTTTCAATTTTATTGAAAAATATCCGCATGATGCTCCGCTGCCTTTGCCGCTATCAGCACCTTTACCAAAACCGTGATATACGGAAGCACCTCCGTTTTGAGGAACATTACCGTTACTAAACCCTCCGGCATTTCCTGCCTTGTTAACAGTAACATTTCTGGTAGCTGTATTAATTGTAACAGTTCCTCCTTGTTGGTTTGCTGCGAGCAAATTATAATTAACCAAAGTCGCATTGCCGCCACCGCCAACAACAATAACGTTATCAATACCGGTATTGTTATTACTGCCTGCATTACCGACCGATACGGAATATATACCTGCAGCAAGATAAATTTCTCCAACAAAAGCAGCTCCTGAACCACCTCCTGCATAAGAAATTGTTGACATTGATGTAAAACCGCTGGCTGATGTTCCTCCGCCCCCAACCATAATAACGCTATAGTATCCCGAAGCCGGTGCAGTAAAAGAATATTGACCTGGAGAAGCATATTCAATATTGGTACTCAAATCTGCTTTTACTAAATCGGCATTACCGTATTCATCCGTGTTTCCTGAATTAAAACAATATTTGGTCGTAAAAGCGGGTATATTATTATACTTTAAATGCATTAAACATTCATTTAACACATCAGGATTGTAAGCAGAAACATCTGCTTCTGTTGGATTATCTGTCCATTTGTATTCTTTCATATTAATATCCTTTTATTTGTAAATCTATTATTCCGATGGTTTTTGAACCACTATTGTTTATTGCGAAAATTTTTGCACCCGAAGCTGTTTTATCAGTTGTTACGGCATAAGCAGAGATATTATCTGTTACAGTTGCGACTATTGTCGGGATATCAGCAAATCTTTTATCCGAATAATCTAAGTAAAATCCATTTTCCGCATCATCAATACAAATCTTGTAAGAAGCTGTTTTATCGGGAACATCAACAGTTATTTTAGCTGTTTTAACGCTTATATATTGAGAATTTGGGCAATTTAAAATGATTTTAAATTGTGCATATCGAAAAACGAACATTCCTCGATTTAAAATCATATAATCCGTCCAATTAACAGCATCCAAACTATATCGCCACATAATCAGAATATCATTTGACATAACATCAGAATTATCTGTTTCTAACTCAATAGAAACAGAGCTTTCCAAAACTTTACCAATATCAAAAATATTACTTGTGAAAATACTTTCTTGAGGAATATCGGCTCCCCATTTGTTATTATTCGTTTCGTATGACGGACTATATGATTTTTCCCAACTATTCCAAAAATAATCAGAATACTTTGAACAAGCTCTCGTAAAGTTTTTATTTTCAATATCAATAGTATAAATATCAATGCTGTTACCCTGTTGAAAAATTTCCTCAATTTTATTTCGATATTGGACATCAGCAATATAATTACCATCGGAAGTTACTTTACAAGGAACGACAAAACAAGGTTGATAAACCAAATCCCCATCAACATAGATTGAAAATTCATTAAGGTCAATTGAACCGGTATAAGGATACCAGGCACCACCTAAAGAACCTAAGTAAATTTTATTGTTAATATCATTACTGAATAAATCTTTATCCGTCTCTATCTCGATTTCTGTAGTTTCTACATTTGTAGAATGATTATATACTACAACCTTATATTTATTTCCATT